>JBBDTL010000092.1:2822-7608 GCA_040904465.1 Thermomicrobiaceae bacterium
TGATGATTGTGGTCATGCTTGTTGTTGCCGCCGGGTTGCCGTCAACTGGGTAGCGCGGTGGTTCACCCGCCAAAATGCAGAGCGATGTTGTCGACACGGAGGTCGACGTCTACCGGTTCGTCAGCTTCTTGGCGAACCGGTCTAATTGCGTATCCGGGAAAGCCGGAAAATCAGCGCTGCGTAGAAGACAACGATCCAGGCGGCCAGGATGGCGTAAGCGATCCAGATATTCGCGAAGATCGCTTCACCTGAGATACCGTTCACGGCCAGCTTCATCCCCTGTGCAACTGGAATCGCCTCAATCACATACTGAAAGGCACCAGGCTCCCATACGCCGATGACGAACGCCGGAGCGATGATCGGCATCAGGATCAGGCCACCCCAGTTGTTGAGCTGGTTGGCGCTCTTGAACAGACCCCCGAGCAACAGTCCGAAGCCGACCAGCGCCACCCCGAGCATGGCAACCCCACTGAAGAACACAGCCGGATCTTCGGGCCAGGTCTGGGTCATTCCGAGCAGCAGCCCGACTCCGAGAGCCAGATAAGTAATACCGACGAGCGCTTTTGCGACAACGACATCCAGATAAGAGGCGATAAGCGTGAGCGCTTCCAGTGTCTTCTTCTCGGCCTCTTCCGCCAGGATAATCGGCACTGCCAGGACGCCGATCATGCCGATTAGCATCATCATTGCCGCCATCACGAAGTAAAGGCGCATCCCGAGATCATCAAACAAATTGGGGCCCGAACCTTCCGGAGGGCTGACCATCTCCTGCGACATCTGGACCGGGGGAGATGTGCCTGCCATCTGGCGTACCACCAGATCCACCGCGCTGCCCAGCGTGTTCACAGGGACGTTTCCCGAATCCCGGAACAGTAGCTGCAGCGGAGGCTGCTCTCCAGCCTCAATCGCCTGATCGAACCCTTTCGGGATAATTAGCCCCATCGAAGCATCTTCATCCTGAAGAAGCTGACGGATTTCGTTTTCGGAGTCATGCGGTTCGAGCTGGAGATCAACGGTATCGGACAGCGCTTCGCTGAGCCGTTCCGGCAGGCTGGAACCAACCTCGGTGTAGGCGACCGTCGCTTCTGGAAGCGGCTCTTCGTCCTCAAACATAAAGTTGTACAGGATCGCGATTCCGAACGGGACGATGAGCGCCAGCAGAACCCGGGCGTCCTTGATCGCATCGACAAGGTCTTTGCGGTAGATTGCGTTGATGTTGCGCAGATTCATGCTCTGGCGTGCTCCCTAGAGTGATCGACCGGCGATCTCAATAAAGACGTCTTCCAGGCTGCCCTCGCGGGAATGCATGGAGAGCACCTGCCCGGCACTCATCCACTCGGCGAGCTGTCGGGCATCCCCCGGGTCATCAAGCGTAATCTTGTGCTCGGACCGGTCAGTGAGAAGGACGTCCGCGGCGCGTTCTCCAAACCGGAGTTTGAGCTCCCGTGGACTATCGAGCGCCACCAGTTGACCCTGGCTGATAAAGGCGACGCGATGTGAGAGATCGTCTGCCTCTTCCATCAGGTGGGTTGTTAGAAAAACGGTCGTCCCCTGATTGCTCAGTTCCAGGATCATGTCCCGGAGTTCCTTGGCGGAGGCGGGATCAAGCCCGCGGGTCGGCTCGTCAAGAAAAAGGAGCTCGGGACTGTTGATCAATGCACGAGCGATGAGTAGCCGTTGCTTCATACCTGATGAGTAGGTCTTGGTCGCCCGGGCAGAGGCTTCCTGCAGATCAACCTGGTCGAGCAGATCATCGACTCGCTGTCTGGGAACGTTATAGAGATCGGCGAAAAGATTCAGATTGGCGCGCCCGGTAAGCCGTTCGTAGAGATTCTGATCTTCCGGCACCACATTGATAATTGGCAGGATCTGTTCACGCTGCTGGACAATGTCCATGCCGTTGATTCGCGCGGATCCCGATGTCGGACGAGATCGGCCGGTGAGCATGCGAATGGTGGTCGTTTTGCCGGCGCCGTTGTGCCCGAGGAAGCTGAAAATCTCGCCACGGCTTACGGAAAAGGTAATGTCGTCTACCGCACGGATATCCCCAAAGTGTTTAGAGAGACCCTCGACTTCGATCATGACATCGTCGTTGTGACGTGCCGTCTGTTCAACGTCGGTGGCCGCTTGCGCCACAAATCCTCCTCAACCGATCCCTATCTTTCTGGCGACGATGCCACGTATTGATAACGTGACGCAAGGGTTCTGCCCCAAATTCTGAACGAAGGGACAGGTAGCGGATTGATTTTCCCGGCGTTGTGCAACTCGGAGTCGTGTTCGTGACAAAGCGCTGTCAGCTTAATTGTGCGACTGCGAATAGCAGAGCGACCGTCAGGATCATGGGAAGTAGTTGCGTGACCCAGGCGAACCCGCCGGCTCCGAAGCTGGTATGTTCCGGGACATCTTTTAAATTGTACATAGGGTGAGTTCGGCCATAGGGGTTTGGCTGATGGTCCAGGGCCCCAACTGCCGTGAGCACGAGCATAGCCACCACGAGCAGCGCAACGCCAATGTGCAGCCAGGCCCCATACATCGAACATAGGGCCGAAGAACGAGGTGTACATGAGAGCTGCGATCACGCTGACTGCCGAACACATGATGCCGATCCAGCAGGCTGCCCAGAGGGTCTTCATGTCCAGTGCTCCTGGCTGAAGGGGTCAGGCGGGAGCACGTGTGATTCGTGGGGCAAGCCTATCATTGTGACGCTGGCTGGAAATTAGTCAGGCAAGCAAGAGTACGCAGCGAAAATCAGGCGACCGGGGCTTCTTCGGGGAGCTTGAGCGAGACGACCCGGGAGACGGCGTCGGTGCCCATGGTGATGCCGTAGAGGACGTCGGCACCCTCGATGGTCGACCGGTTATGAGTCACGACGACAAACTGGGTGTTCACTGAGAGGTCGCGTAGCTCGTCTCGAAAGCGAACGACATTGGCTTCGTCGAGCGCGGCATCGACCTCGTCCAGCAGGCAGAACGGGCTGGGATTCACTCGCTGAATCGCGAACAGCAGTGCGACCGCGGTCAAGGCGCGTTCCCCGCCGGAAAGCAGTGCCAGGGATTGGAGTTTCTTGCCCGGCGGCTGAGCGACAATGTCGATGCCGGTGCTGTCTTCCTCATCGTTACGAGTGAGCTGGGCACTTCCGCCCCCGAACAGGCGCTGGAACGTTGACTGGAACGCCTGCGCCACCTGCCCGAAGGTGCGGTCGAACTCCTCGGCCATCGCCTTTTCGAGATCCTGAAGCATCGATTGCAGAGCTGCTGCGCCGCTCTGCACGTCATCGAGCTGGCCCCGCAGGAACGTATAGCGTTCCTGCTCCTGCTCGTACTGGGCGATCGTGTCCTCACCAAAGGCGCCAATCCGCCGGGAACGCTGTCGCAGCCGGTGCAGATCAGTCTCCAGCTTCTGTTGATCCAGATTGTATTCGATCGGTTGTTCATCCAGTAGCGGAGCCGGATCTTCGATCTCCAGAATGTCGGTCACCCGCTCAAGGAGATGTTCTCCCTGAGCGGTTTCGCGTTCAATGTCGAACCGCTGGCTGTCCCGTTGGCGCTCCAGTTCACGCTGGCGGGTCTGGAGCTCGACCAGGCTGGATTGCTGCTCGTTCAGTTGTGACTGCATCTTCGAACGCTGTTCGCCAAGCGGCTCCTGGTCGGTGGAGATCGATTCCAGCTCGGATTTAACCGTCTCGGCCTGCTGTTCGAGTCCGGTGATCTCGGAGTCAAGCTGCTGGATCGATTCATCAGCCGAGGCCCGTTCGGCATCAGCGCGGGCCAGGTCCTGCTCCAGGCGCTGTTTCTGACTCTGCGCGGCATGAATCTGCTGTTCGACGCTCTGTAACCGCTCACTGAGCCGGCTTCGCTCATTCTCCAGACGTCGCAACTCGGAATCGTCCGCGCCTTGCTGCAGCTCTTCGAGGCAGGCGACGGCTTCGGCCCGCTGCTGGTCGAGCTCTGCCAATTCCGTGACATCCCGCTCGGACTGTTCGGCAATCTCGGCGATCTCTGCTGCCCGCTTATCGGCCTCGGCACTGGCGGTGGACGTTTCACTTTCCAGGTTTTCAAGCTGGTCGCGTGTCTGGTCAAGCCGTTGCTGCAGGGATGAGTGCTCACGTCGGATGGCATCGATCTCGCCGTCGATCCGGCGTAGATCCTTGCGCGCCGCCTCCAGATCGGATTCTCCTTCTGAAAGCGCGCTGGAGAGCCCGTCGATTTCTTCTTGCAATTCTCTCCGGCGTTTGTCGATTTCATCGATCTCGCCGGGGAGATCACGCAGCTCGCGTTCCCGTCCCAGCGTGCCACTCTGGCGTATCCGGCTACCGCCTGTGACCGACCCACCGGAGCGGCTGACCTCGCCTTCCAGCGTCACAACAGTCCACCCAGTCCTGAGCTTTCCGAGAATTCGTCGGGTGCTCGGGAGATCGTCGGTTACGACAGTCCGCCCGATCAGCCCTTCGAGTACCGGTTCCATCCCGGGCTCAAACGCGATCAGATCAACCGCGACGCCGTGAACGCCGGACTCGCCATTGAGTGAGGGCCGGTTCTGATTTCCAGAGTTCCGCTGGGTGTCGAGCGGCTGGAAAGTCGCTCGGCCGGCGTTCTGCTTTTTAAGATGAGCGATTGCCGACTCGGCATCTGCCCATCGCTGGACGACGATGTCCTGCAGGTGCCCGCCAAGTGCTGCTTCGATCGCAGTCTCCAGATGTTCAGGAACGGTGATCTGCGAGGCGAGCGTCCCAATCACGCCCTCGAGGGTGCCGGTCCGGGTGGCATCGAGCACCGTCTGGACCCCT
>JBBDTL010000093.1:0-7599 GCA_040904465.1 Thermomicrobiaceae bacterium
GGGTGCTCGTTTTCTTCGGATTGCCGTTGATCTTCATGGTGCCCGCATTGTTGATGATCGGGCTCTGGTTTGCCACGCAACTGACGTCCGGGTTGGCGGCACTCGAAGGCGCGGGAGAGGCGGCTGGCGGAATTGCCTTCTGGGCCCATATTGGCGGGTTCGTGACCGGGGCGATCCTGGTCTGGTTCTTCCAGGATCCATACGCCGTCGAGCGCCAGAAAGCCGCCAGATCGGGTCGCCGGCCGTTCAGACGTGCCTGACCAGAAAGGCACCGCTTTCACTGAACAGCAACCTAGTGATGATGACCGTGATGATACTCTTCGATCTCCTCCGGTTTGCTGCGGACTGCCATGTAGGAAGCGATCGCCGTTGTCAGTGGCACGGCGCAGATCAGCCCCAGACTTCCTACGAGTGTTCGAACGATCTCTTCCGCCAGGATCTCCCGATTCAGAATATGTAGCACCGGCTCGTCAACCTGGGTAAACAGGATCATGATCGGCAATGCGACGCCGGCATAGGCGAGAACCAGCGTGTTCACGGTCGCCGCGATGTGATCCCTGCCGACGTTGATTCCAGATGCGAACAGCTGGGATGCGCTCAGGTTCGGATTGGCCTTGCGCAACTCGAACACGGTTGAGCTCTGACTGACCGTAACGTCGTCCAGCACGCCGAGCGCCCCGATAATGATCCCACCGAGCAACAGCCCCTGCATGTTGATCCCCTCGCCACCGACCATGACCTGGATAAATGCAGCCTCATCAGATGCGAGTCCGGTGAGCGACGACAACCGTACCCAGATGAACGCCAGGAGACCGGTGATCATCAGGCTGACGCTGGTGCCCATCACCGCCGCCGTCGTCATCCGGCTGATACCATGGACGATATACAAGGTGAACATGAATATGAAGATCGCCGCGAAAACACTGATCGTGACCGGGTTTGCGCCGTCGAGAATACGCGGAATCATGAACCAGATGATGACCGCGAAGGTGAATCCCAGGCCGAGAATCGCCCGGACGCCTTTCCAGCGACCCAGCGCGATGATGGCGACGGCGAACATCACCGCGAGGACGACCATCGGGGTCGTTCGAACGCGGTCAGTAATGATGAACATTTCCTCCTGGCCCTCCTGAGTGGCGGGCGTGTAGGAAACGAACACATCATCACCTGGCTCGTAGAGGTTGTCGGTGGTATTGAGATCTATGACGCCGACTTCGACCTCTACCCGTTCGCCAGATCGCTCGCCCTCTTTAAGTTCCACCATCAGAATCTGGTAGGGCTGAATGATCGGCCCGAGCTCGTTTTCACCCTCTTCGACGATCTCCACGACCTCGGCACGCAAGGTCTGAGATTCGGCCCGGCCCTCGTTTGGGACCTCGGCACTCACTACTGCCGGCGTCAGGAACGCAGACGCGACGATGATCACCAGCAGGGCTAGACGCCAGTACAATGAATTTCCTCACTTGTCTTCAGCGGGTTTGATCACGATCTGAATTTCTGGGGATGCACGAGCGGCGCGAATTACCTGGTCTGCTGTTCCAGAAACGACAGGATCACTGAGTCGACCTGATCATCAGTGCGGAGCCGCTCTTCGAGATTCTCGGCTCTGGCGAATGTTGCCAGTTGCCTGAGGACCGCATTTCGGTCCTGCATGCTGCCGGCCTCCAGATACCCGAGCTGGTGTAGCTGAGCCGCGACCGTGCTGAAAACTTCTCCGGTCAGCGGAACCGTGTCTGCCTGGTCAGTCCCGAAGTACACCCCGTGCAGCTCATAAAGCCTGCGGAGCTCGCCTATCGGATTCGAGTGATCCTCCACGTGCAGGTCGAGCAATCGGTCTGTCCCTCCCCCGTAACCGGCTCGTTCCCGAACAACATAGATCGCGGCTGACTGCTGGCCGCGGCTATCGCCACCGGCGGCCTGTCCGGCCTCCAGGGCGTTGATCAGCCGGTCGGCAAACGGGCCACGCCCTGATTGATAGGCGTGCGCCATTGCGTCGGTCGTATCCTGGCTCACCAGGATATTGCCCTGCACGCAGAAACCAGCGCCGGTCTGTCCGCCTGCCCATGCGTGACAGCCGTTGCCGGTGTAGTTTGCCGCGTTGCCGAATCGATCGACAAGGCCGATCTGGCGCTGATCACGATCTGGATCCATTGTGGTGAGGTAATTGACAACGTCGTCCGCGCTCCAGCCAGCTTGCAGCAAGGCAAGACCTCGCTCGCCAAACGTGGTGTTGGCCAGCGATTGTGTGGCAACGGCGCCTATACCAGCCCGTGCCCAGCTTACGACCGCCCCGACTCCGAAGAACTTTGACTGGACCGCGACACCGAAATCGCCAGTGTCCGGGTGGCGGGCAACGATCGAGAATGTATTGACCCGCTGTTCGGAGATCATGGCTTGTTCCAATACATATCGTCGGGGTGAGTCCCTTACCGCTGAAGCTGATCAGAAAGGAAAGACTCATCCATAACATCATAGCCCTGCACTTCGGGATGATCATGAAGCAGTTCATGGGCGTATTTTCCGAGCAGGGAGACGATGGACGGTCCGGCTGCGCTGGCGGCTTCTTCGTCGCGCCAGTACATCAGCGCCATACCCTGGCAGATACTTACTCGCATCAGGAGCGTTGATCCCAGGAAACCCTCATGCGAGCTAGCCTCATCCCGGATCATTCGATAGACCTCCTGAACCGCTTCGGGTTGCGTTTCCTTGCGGCAGACAAAGTGCAGCACGCGCACATACATAGTGGTTCGACCTTTCAGAGCGACCGAAGCATTGCTCGTTTCGCACGTGCCAGATGTACCCGCACTGGGCGGGCCAGGCGTTCAGGCGCTCCCACCCTGATTGCCAACAACGTCGTTCGCGGTGATAGTATCATCAGTCCGAGGTCACGGCACAGGTGCAGCTACGAACGGGGGAACGTTGCTCAACCAGGTAGATATCGCGACAGAGTTGCTTGACGATTATCTTCCGCTGATCCACGAAGAACAGGCAGACGAACTGCGTGATCTGGCGAGGAGACTTCAGGGGCAACGGATCCTTCATCTGAACGCAACTCCGTATGGCGGTGGCGTCTCTGAGCTGCTCCGATCGGCGCTGGCGCTTCAGCGGGGGCTGGGCCTGGATGTTGACTGGCGGGTCATCGGGGGAGAGACAACGTTTTTCGAGGTCACGAAACGGTTCCACAATGCGCTTCAGGGCGCCGAGTATGGTCTGCCCGACGAAGATCGTGAAACCTATCTACTCCAGAACAATTTCAACGCTAACGAGTTTGAAAACGACTATGATCTCGTCGTTGTTCACGATCCTCAACCGGTGCCACTTCTTCAGATGCACGGCCGGGGTTCGGCAAAATGGGTCTGGCGATGTCACATCGATACATCTGAGCCGAATGAGCGAGTTCTGACATTTCTGAAGCCGTATATCGACGAGTACGATGCGCTGATTTTTACGCTCGATAAGTTTGTGCCCGATGCGCTGCGCAACCATCGCATCGCGCTGATCCCGCCGGGTATCGACCCGCTGAGTCCGAAGAACTTTGACCTGACGCCGGAGCAATGCCGCCGGATCATGTCCTGGGTTGGTGTGGATACCAACAAGCCGGTTATGACTCAGGTTTCCAGGTTCGATCCGTGGAAGGACCCACTGGGCGTGATCCGGGTGTTTCGCGAGGCTCGGAAACAGGTACCCGATCTACAGCTTGCATTGCTTGGCTCAATGGCGATGGATGATCCTGAAGCCTGGGACCTGATGGCGGAGATTCGTAGTGAGGCCGAAGGTGACGACAGTATCCTGGTGGCGACGAATCTGACCGGTATCGGCAACATGGAAGTGAATGTATTTCAGCGCGCGTCCGACGTCGTCGTTCAGAAGTCGATCAGGGAGGGATTTGGCCTGATCGTCTCTGAAACACTCTGGAAGGGAACTGCGATGGTTGCCGGCAACACTGGCGGTATCCCGATTCAGATGCCAGAAGGAACTGGCGGCTTTCTGGTTGATCCGCACGACGAGTCAATGATGGCGGAACGTGTGATCGAGCTCATTAACAACCCGGAGCTTCGCAAACGGCTCGGAGATGCCGGCCGGGAGGTTGTCCGGGAGAAGTTTTTGATCACGCGCTACGTCGTTGACGAGTTGCGGTTGCTAGCTGATCTGGTGGACTGAGACGAACTGGACGTCGAGAATACGAAGAAGGGGAGCGCTTCTGGCGCTCCCCGTTTCCGTGCTATGTCTTCCCGTCTCGTGCGATTACTGCATTGATTCAGCGATCTCCTGCAGTTCGTCCGCTCCTGAGTTGCCGGCGACGAAGTGCAATGTCCCTTCGTCAGCCCAGGCGACCACGCCGCCTTTATTATCCATCGAGAGCACGAAACCGGGATTTCCGTCGATTGTAAGATCTTCGTAGTCTGCGCCCTCGGGGACCGGCACTGGTACCGTTTCATCCCAGTTATCGATGGCGTCAAGCTGATCGGCCAGCTCGTCCGGCATACGTGGATCGTCGATAATCGCATCCCGGAGAAGCTCCAGATCCATTTCATCCGGGACATCCAGCTCCGGCACCCCGATTTGTCCCACGATCAGCATGTCCATGCCTGAATGCCAGCCAGCGAGTCCTGATTCAGGGATATTGAGCGTAATCTCGAGGGTTTCACCATCCCCGGTATCTTCTGGGAGCCATTTAGCCGGAAGGTCCAGTAGCTCGGTGATCGTCCGGGCGACGCCCACATTGATAGTAGCCGTTACCTGTCCCGATTCACCAATTCCGAAACGGGCATCGCTTTCTGTCATACCGTCCGGAAGCTCATCGGGGATCAGGAAGTCGCCGTCGAGATGTTCTTTGACCTCGTCCAGGCTCTCCGCTTCAGTAAAACTGTCCTCGGTAAGGTCAGTATCGATTTCGCCGAGCTCCTGAAGCTGCATGAAGATCATCAGCATGGTGACCTGATCCATGTCTTCAGCGACAGCTTCGAAATCGCCAAGCATGTCTCCGCTTACGGCTATTGGCTGGAACTGTTCGATATGTTGGGTATCGTTTTCTTCGTCTGCTGAGCTAACCGCCGGTGCGATGGAAATAACCAGCGTGCCAGCCAGAATGACGCTGATAAGTAATATCGATCGGCGCAATCGACTAAAGCTGAGAGCCATGACCTGTGTCTCCGATTCATTCCCGAGTGATGTCTGCATTGAAGGCGACACGCCAGCGCGGTAGATTGCCTGAGGATAAGCGTATCAATCTGCGTGCCGAGGAAACAGGGCAGCGATGGATGGACGCTAATGTTCGACTAACCGTTTGGCTACCATGGACCCAGCCGTGCTCGAAGGAGAGTTGATGAATCCACGCTGTAATGATCCCGCACCGGAGGGGCTGCGCAGAGGTATTGAGATGTACAACGATGGCGAGTATTACGAGTGCCATGAGGTGCTGGAGGATACATGGCGCGCCGAGTCCGACGATGTCCGCTTTCTCTACCAGGGCATTCTTCAGATTGGTGTGGCGTTCCATCATCTTGGTAACGATAACTGGAGGGGCGCGGTTGGCCTGCTGAGCGGTGGAATTGAGAAAGTGTCGCGGTTTCAACCAACTTGCATGGGCGTGAACACCGGAAAGCTGAGTTCGGAGGCTCAGGTATGTCTGGATCGCCTACACGCGATTGGGAAAGACGGCGTCGATCAGTTCGAGTGGTCGCTGATCCCGCGGATCGAAATCGAAAGCGGCTAGCTTGCCAGTTTTGCAGCGGCCGCGCGATCCAGCGCGAACGTGACTGATCCGTTTGAGTCACGTAAAACCTGAGACGGTGTCTCGTTGATGCTCAGTTCACCCTCAAGCGCACGCGCCACGGCGTCTGCCTTGTCATCGCCGGTTGCCATGAGAACGGTTGTCCTGGCGGCCTGCAGAGTCGGAATGGTGAAGGTGATGCGTATCGAGTCCTGCTGTGGCACCCAGTTCTCAATCACCAGCCTGTCGTGAACCTGCAGTGCTGACGTTCCCGGGAAGAGTGACGCGGTATGCCCATCTCTTCCGATACCGAGGAGGATCAGGTCGAACTCCGGGATTTCATCGGCGCCGGCGTGAAAGGTGTTCCGCATGACCGACTCGTACTCCCGGGCGCATTCCGCGGGATCGAGTTCGGTCGGAACCGAGCGCACCTGATTGGGTGATATCGAAACGTGATCAATGAGCGCTTCTTTCGCCATCCGGTAATTCGAATCAGGATGGTCGAGCGGGACGTACCGCTCATCGCCGAGGAACAGATGCACGTTGCTCCAGTCGACTTTACTCCGATACTCATTCGTAGCCAGGATTTGATACAGGCGCTTTGGCGTCGAACCTCCGGCCAGGGCGATCGTACAGCGCCCGTGCCGGTTGATTGATTCCCCGGCAATCTCGGCAAGTCGATCCGCTACGCCACGGGCAACCTGGTCGGCGTCGCCAGATATCTCGGTCTGGATCGCACTCATGTGGCCTCCGGTCTGGCGAACAACTCCATCGTCTCGACAGCCATAGCAAGCGACGCATCGAACACATGATCCCGTATGGTCGATTCCAGAATCGGTGTCAGGAGCGCCTCGTCTGGCAACAGCGGATGATGTTTGGCGTGGTGCAATGCAGTGTCGAGTCCGGATTTGGCGTGCATGCGAATCAGGGACGATCCCCGGCTCCGGCTCAGCGAGAGTGTGCTCTGATCGCCCTGCGAGTTGCGGGCACTCATATTCATGGCGAGTATATGCCCGGCGTAAGGTTCGGCGTCTGGCCGGCTGCGAATGATGATTCTGACATGCTCCCTGTATTGATCGTGGAATCCGATGTACCAGCGGTCGTTTCTGGTTCGACGCGCTTCGAACGGTGTCCACCCGAGGCAGTGCGCCAGCCATGATGTCAGGAGCAATGCCTGGGTTGGAAGTGCCCGGTCGTCGAGGCGCCCAACGTCGATTTCAACATCGCGAATACAGGTCAGTGCCCAGTTCACTGACCTGATATCGAAAAACTGGGCGGTCAACTCACGCCAGGGTTGCAGGCGTTGCCAGTTCAGGTCGCCAATCGCCGCACGGGACGGGAGCTGAGCTTCCAGTTCGGCGAGCTCCTGGAATTCGCGAGCGGCTTCGAACCTTAGCGAATCGACAATGGTGTAGTTGGACGAACGCGCCAGCGCGACGAAGGCCGCGTCCGCGGTAGAGAGCGCCCCGGGCCACCAGAGGTAGGCCGGGAGCTCCGGGATGATGAGCGGTTGCACCAACGACGGGAGCTGCCGATACATTCTGCGGGTCACGGGAATCCGGATTCGTTCAATGCAGGGCGTTGATGGCTCGCTACCGCCAGCTTCACACGTCGCGTAGATCTCCGGAGCCAGGCGTTGAGCCGAACGCTCGGGGACCTGATTGAAGAGAATGACCCGGCAGGGATGGATTCTGGAAAGTCGCTCGGACACTTCCTGAACGCGGCTGACGATCTCGTCGTCCGGCGCATAAATGACCAGGTTCAGGACGCTGGCGCGGGTTGCGAGACTGGTAATCGGGTCATCGCCTCGGACATCAGGGTGCCAGAGCTGCGCGATCTCCTGTTCGATTGTCTGGAGGTCCAGTGTGATATCCGGGTCCACGCTG
>JBBDTL010000094.1:0-7570 GCA_040904465.1 Thermomicrobiaceae bacterium
CTCCCTCGGTCCGTCCGAGACCCCGGGGTGCTGACTTCGAGCGAGAAGTCCCGCAGCGCCCCAGATCAATAGTGCAATCAGTCCAAACCAGAACGCCATCATCATCAGCATTCCAAACCAACCGAAGGTGCCCATTTGGTCCCATCCGTGCCAGTGCATCGCCGTTCTCCATTTCCAGCGAATCAGGATTGCATATGGTCTGCTTCCTGTTTCTGAATCTAAGTCTAGGTGTGGAAGTTCAAGCAATCGCAGGGGAAAAGGTCAAGACTTGCTCAAGATATTGCTACAGGCGAACAGGGGAGAGTACGCGGGCCCACGTTTGCGACGGATTGAGAGATGCCGACTGACGTGCGATGTATGAGCCGCCGGATTCATCTGGTTCTGGGATGTGGGCAGTTGCCACGTATTCTGCTGCTATTTAACAGGAAAGACGCCCGGCTCAGAATCGAGCCGGGCGTTTGTTTCGCTTACTGTCATGGGCTTTTTGTGAAATGAGCCCGCTGGGACTCGAACCCAGGACCCACTGATTAAAAGTCAGTTGCTCTGCCAACTGAGCTACGGGCTCGCTGAAAGTCTACCGAAGCAAGCCACCTTTCTGCCACCAGAATTGAACGTGCTTTATCAGCTGGGTGCTATCCTCTTGATTGGTATCAGATGGTTCGAATCAGGAGACGATATGCAGCTAAGCGAACAACAGGCACGGAAGATCGCAGAGGAAGCGGTAGAGCAGGCTGGCGGTTCGCGGCAGATCTACGGGAATCCGCGGCATCCGTATGCCAGGAACGCAACGCGTACCTATGAAATCCAGGGGCGCAGAGTGGTGCTGAGGATTGGTGAGAGCAGCGCGCCGGCGATCGTCGAGGTCGAGACCTTTGTCTATGAGATCCAGCCGGAGGGATTGATGAAGCTGTTCGGTCCAGATGACTGACGTGTCAGGCGACATATCCCTAGAGAATATTAAAATCTACAAATTCATAAATCGTCTTGACTCCCCGCCTAATGAGACATTTCCGTGGAATCGCGCGCTTGTCGGATTGGCAACCAGCTCCGGAATCGCGCTGATTGCCAAACGGCGAGGATCTCTGAACGGTTCGGGCATTGTCGGCGCGATCCTTACTGGCACGATCACGACGGCGATGGGCGGCTACGGTCGAGCGGCATTGCTCGTCGGCTTCTTCGCTGGATCATCATTACTCTCGAGCCGGAGAAGGCCTGCAGAAGCGAAGCGAAAGGCGCTTGAGGCCAGCTCGAAACGAGTCGATAGCACGCCAGAGCGCGTTGCTGCCAGAGGCGCGAAGAGGGATATCTGGCAGGTTCTTGCGAACGGTGGCGTGTCCACGCTGCTGGCGGCAATGGGAGATTCGAGGTCCCACTGTTTCGCCTATACGGGGTCGCTGGCTGCAGTTAACGGGGACACCTGGGCCACCGAGATCGGCAGCCGTCTGTCGAGCCAACCGCGACATATCCTGACCTTCCAACCGGCTCAGCCTGGCGTCTCCGGGGCAATCAGTCTGCCCGGGACGCTTGCCTCAGTTGCGGGCGGTTCATTTATCGGGGCTCTCGCCGTTGTTACGAGTTCGTTTGATTCAGCATTCCGGGGAATCGCAGCCAGGCACCTTCTTACCGGCCTCGTGGCAGGGGCCATTGGTTCGCTCGCAGATTCGCTTATCGGCGCGACTATGCAGGAGCGTCGCTGGTGTGACCGCTGTCAGGAGTCGACGGAGAATGTTCGTCACACATGCGGTGATCCAACCCGAATCGTCGGTGGCGTTCCCGGACTCAACAACGATGTCGTGAACGTGCTCTGTTCAGTCTCAGGGGCGATGGTGGGGGTGCTAATCGAACGGTCGTCCCGACGCTATTGAGAAGCACCGGATGTCTGGTAGCGTCGGCCCTTCCACTGATACCCTCCGCCGACATATCGCCACCATATCGAACGCAACGTAATGATCACAAAGGCGACGGCGTTCAGCGGCGCGAAAACCGAATCGCGCAACCGGAAACCCATCCGCCCGGACACGACCAGACGTAGCAGGACTCCGAGTCCTAGCTCTGTCGCCGGGAGTATCGCGCTGCCAGGTGACCGCCGCCGAGCCGCGCCCAGTAGCAGCCAACCTGGCACGAGGTGAGTTGCGATCATGACGAGGATCGCGCCGATTGCCCGATCAGGACGATCACCGAAGGACGCGTAGGCATTCTTCGAGAAGCCGTCGAGTACCTCCAGCGACGAGCGATACATCCGGCAATGGACCGAGCGTACAGCGGACCGGGCGAGTAGCCTATGTCCTCGCTTTTTGATCTGCCGGGAGAGCGCAATATCTTCAACGATCTGATCGCGGACGAGACTATGGCCACCCACTTCCCGGTAGGTATCAGCGGGAATACAGATAAACTGACCGTTCGCTGCAGCGATGTCTGGAAAACGAGAGTCCTCAAGTTTCCAGAGCGGAGTCCCGCAGAGAAACAGCATATACAGGCCTGGCAACACCAGGCGTTCGGCAAGCGTATGCGCTTCTTGATGAGGCATGACGCAGAAAAGACCCGGCTTCTCGCGGTGCATAATTCCGGCAGTCCGTTCAAGGACGTCCGGCTCAAACCAGGTGTCAGCATCGACGAAGAGCAATACGTCGCCGCTGGCCTGATCTCCCAGTTGCTGACAGGCCCACGGTTTTCCGGCCCAGCTGTCTGGTAGCCGTTTACCAGAAACAAGCTTCACCCGTTCATCTATCGCTGCATACCACTGCACGATTTCAGGCGTGCCATCAGTAGACTGGTCGTCCAGAACGGTCACACTGAAGAACGGATAGGTTTGCATCAGGAGAGAATCAAGACAGCGCGGGAGGGTGCCCGCCTCATCCCTGGCAGGAATCAGCACGTCGATGACTGGATGGTCGTCAGCGGAGGGAGGCGGTTCGTCCTCGAGTCGCTGGAGGTAGCGGAGGTTACGAACCAGGAGCACGAGCGCGTTGAACAGCGCGGCAAGCACCAGAGTGTGGAACGCCGCGCTGAACGCTCGCCTCACCGAATTCAGCCCAGATCCTTGAGCACGTCAAGTAGATCCTTGCGCCGGCCCAGGAAGATTGGCGTATCGGCCAGCGTGTACTTGCGGACTTCTGCTTCGCGCAACCGCTGGACCATCTTCACCAGAACCGACGGGTCCTCGTCTTCCAGTGCGATCACAAACTCCTGATCCTGGATACCGAAGGAGTTGACCGTGTTCGTCAGGATCGTCGGAAACTCGTTCCCTAGCTGACCGTGGAACTTCATCATGTCCCGACGTTCTTCAAACGGGAGCAGGAACCAGTCGGGGGTCTTGGTGAATGGATAGACACTCAGGTAGGTTCGCGGCGCTTCGCCCTTCATGAAGGCGGGTCCGTGTGTCTTGTCGTACTGAGATGAACCAGCGGTCCCGAGATAGTTGTAGCGCATGTCAAGACTCTGGCCGAGCGAGGTTCGCTTGAGATCGACGGCCAGGTCCTGAAGTGCCGCCGGATCCTGGCTCACCAGCCAGAGAATCATGTCGACATCGTGCCGATAGCCGGCAGTCGAGTATGCTCCGCGCAGGCTTACCTTGTCCCCGTACTTACCCAGTACGCTCGTAAAATCCTGGTGAGCTTCGTAGGAATCGCCGATCCAGCTTTCGATTTTTCGTCGCCAGCTCGGTTGCGCTTTGTACAGCCAGAACGCGGTATAAGTTGCTCCGTCATGCATCAGGATCGCAGCTCCTCTCAGATGGCTGGAATATTTGACGGTACATCAGCTTCCGAATCGGCTGGCACCCGCCGGATTATGCCATAGCGAATTTCGGCTCCCTGTCCGGCTTTCTCTGACTATGGTCCGACGACGGCAATGGCGACACGCTCCGGATCAAGCCAGTTGCGGGCGGCCTGGCGGATCGATTCACGGGTTACTGCCTGCACTCGCTCGGGCAATTTCTCAACATAATCCAGGCCCAGATCGTAGAAGGCGATCTGTAGCATCGTACCGACAATCGCGCCACTGCTTTCCAGACTTATCGGCAGGCTCCCGGTCATGAAGCTCTGAGCGTCCGCAAGCTCCTCAGGGTCGACCAATTCCTCTCGAAGCCGCTGTACCTCGTAGAGCACGGCCTTGATCGCCTTGTCCACGTTCTCCGGATTCACCCCCGCTTGCGCCGACCATCGTCCATAGGTACGCCCGGCGCTGATATCGCTGAACGCGTAATAGGCGAGACCTTGCGTGTCCCGAACGTTGGCTCCGAGACGCCCCATAAGACCGAGCCGCCCGAGAATGAGATTCCCTGTCCTCAAAGAATCGTAATCAGGATGGCTGCGTTCGATCACTGGAAGCCCGATAGCCACATCAGACTGGCTCTTCCCGGCGATGGTTCCGGAATCGCGCAATTGACTGGCTGGTGCATCTACTGGATCGATCGTGATTCGGGCGGGGTTCTCAACTGGCATCCATGACCCGAACGCGTTCTCAATCAATTCGGCGGCCTGGTCGGTCTCCAGCCCACCAGCGACAGCGAAGATCGCCCCGTTAGCGATATACGCCTGCTTGTGGAACTGGACCAGATCATCACGCGTCAGCGATTTGAGCGATTCTTCCGTACCGATCGCCCGGTTGTAGAGTGGGTGTCCTTCAGGGTAGAGCATCGTCTTGAGCCGGTAGGATGCCTCCGCGCGGGTGTCGTCGAGCGTTCGCTTCAGGGAATTCAGCGACTGCGCCCGCACCCGCTCCAGCTCCTCGTCGGGAAACACTGGCTGGGTAACGACATCAGCCATAAGCTGGATCAGACGTCCGGCATCTTCACGAAGGCACTGAATCGATATGTCGACGTACTCACGCGACGTGGAAACGCCGATAGCCGCGCCGAGCGAATCCAGTTCTTCGTTGAGCTGCTCGAACGTAAACTGACCTGCGCCACGGGTCAGCGACTGTCCGGTCAATCGAGCGAGCCCTGGCTTTTCCCAGTCCAGTGCTGAGCCAGCAGGAATTCGGAGCTCGACAACAGTCGCCTCACTGCTCGGATCATGATTGGCGACCAGCGTTGTTCCGTTAGAAAGTTGCTTTTGTTGAATATCAAGCCGGGTTCGTGGTGCACCGGAGACAACCTCTTCCGGGTGTCCGTCCGTGTAGAAGGCAGGACGATTCATCAGGGCCGCCACTTCCTGATCAGTACCTGTCGTCACAGTGTCGCTAGCATCCTCGGGAATAAGCCACCCGAGCGTGTAGCATCCATCCTTCAGATAGGTATTGGCGACCCGGCGCACATCTTCGGGAGTAACCTCAGCAACCTGCTCGAGGTATTCATCCGGGTCCAGGTCCGGCGCAACGGTGGCCATTGAGCCAAGCCAGTATCCCTGGTGGGTCACGCTCTCGGCGGAGTATGCGAACTGAGCCCGGATCTGCTTGATGGCCCGGTCCAGCTCCGCTTGCGGAACGTCTTCATCCCGGAGCTTTCGGATCTCTTCGAACACGACTGACTCCACCTGTTCCTGCCCGGTATCAGGCAGTAGAGTCGCACTGATCGAAAAGAGATTCGGGTCAATCGACAGCGAGAAGCCGGAGCTTGCACCGGCACAGAGCCCCGATGACACCAGCGACCGGTAAAGCCGGGCGCTCCGTCCCATACCGCCGCCGCTTCCCAGTCCAATCCCCTTGCCGCCGGAAAGTATCGTATCCAGCACTTCCATCGCCGGGCTGTCCGGATTGACCGCGTTGGGCGCGTGCCACGCCAGCGACATCTGCATGGCCGGCGCCGGCCGGCGTACGGTTACCCGCCGCTCGGCGACCTGCTCGGGCTCCTCGGTCCGAACTTCAGGCACTTCCGGACCGGAGTCGATCGAGCCAAAGTGGCGATCGACCATTGCGACCGCCTCGTCGGTATCGACAGCTCCGACAATCACAACCGTGGAATTCCGCGGCGTGTAGAAGGTCCGATAGTGGTCGTAGAGCTCGTCTCTGGTCATCGAACGCAAATCCGACTCGAATCCGATCACGCTCTGCCCGTAAGGATGTGCCCGGAAGGCCGCACCCAGCATCTCTTCCCGCAAATGAAATCCGGGGTTGTTCGCTCCACCTTCGCGCTCGGAGAGGATGACTGTCCGCTCTTTTTCGAACTCATCGCGATCGAATATGGCGTTCTGAAGTCGGTCCGATTCAATCGAAACAGCCAGTTCGAGCTGGGTGTTGGGCAACGTCTCGAAGTAGGCGGTGAAATCGAGCGATGTAAAACCGTTGAGCGTCCCGCCAAACTTGTTGATGGTCCGGAAAATTGCGCCTGGCTGGTAGTCCGGCGTGCCCTTGAAGAGCATGTGCTCGACCCAGTGAGAGATCCCCGTCCTGCCGAGCGGTTCGTTACGCGCGCCAACCCGGTACCAGATCCAGAACGAGACGACCGGCACCCGGTGTGATTCCCGGACGATGACTGTCAACCCATTGTCCAGCGTTACCCGTTTCGTCGATTGATCGACTGCCATGCGATTCCTTTCAGTTAAAGCCTTGTGTGATTCTGTTCATGGAAGTTGTGCTCGAACGTGGTCAGATCGTCTGCACATCAGTATGCCAGACGGTCGGAACGTGTCCTCCGGGAGGTTTAGTCATTGGCGAATGCAGCGGAAACGTTCGCCGACTCCTGGTCATCGGCAGATCGCGGAGATTCACGCAACATCACCAGACAGAGCACCGCAAGCACGAGCATCGCCAATCCGCCGATTGCGGCGGCTGCGGCCAGCCCTTCAGTAAAGGCGTTCCGGGCCGATTCCAACAGCAGATCGCCGAGCAGGGCCGGCAACTCCTGGGCAATCGCTACGGCGCCTCCCAGCGTATCGAGAGCTGTTGATCTCGCGGAGCCCGATATGTCGGATGGCAGCGAACCGGTCAGATTGATCCGGTAGACGGCCGTGCTGACGCTACCCAGCACGGCAACGCCCATTGCGATTCCGAACTCTGCGCTCGTTTCTGAAATTCCAGAGGCCAGACCAGCCTTATCAGAGGGGGCGGAACTTATGATCAGATCGGTGGTCAACGCTGTCACCAGGCTGACCGCGTAGGTCGCGATGATCAGTCCGGAGATGAGCAGCGTCAGCCCGCCGGACACCTGAACTTGTGTGAGCAGCCCGAACCCCACGACTCCGACAAGTAGGTTCGAGGCTATGGCCCAGGCCGGGGTCATCAATCGCACGAATTGAGCGGCAAGGAGGGCTCCAGCCATGCCACCAACCGCAGCGGGAACCATCCAGAGCCCGGCGTCGAGCGGTGAAAGTTGCAAAACAAGTTGCAAGTGCTGGGCACTGATGAACTGCATCCCCGCCAGCATAAACATACTGAACAGATGCGTCGCCACGACCGTGCTGAATACCCGATTGCCGAACAGCTGTAAATCGAGCATCGGCGCGTCAAGCGTCTGCTGTCGCCGGAGAAAGACGGCGCCGACAACGCCCCCGGCGATGATAGCAAGGATCGGCACCGTTTCCGGGCCGTTTCTTGCCAGTTCCTTGAGGCCGTAGATTACTGTCAGAATCGTTGCCAGCGACAGCCAGACGCTGGTGAGATCAATACGACCCGGATTCGGATCCCGGTACTC
>JBBDTL010000095.1:0-7558 GCA_040904465.1 Thermomicrobiaceae bacterium
ATCATCGTCAGCAACAATGATATCGCCTGGCATGACGAGTCTGTCGCAGCAGGCGACCGGTACGTTCACGGCGTATGGGAAGATCTCGGTCTGGGTATGAAAGTTCGGTGTGACACCTTTCAGCCAGAATCCCAGGCTCTCCAGTTTCTTCGCCTTGGGCCAGTCGCGAATGCAACCGTCGATCACCACGCCGGCGCCGCCCTTGCCGGCGAAATAGGTCAGCATCATGTCCCCGAAGACGCCACTGGTCATGCTGCCGCGAGCGTCGACGACGACGATGTCACCTTCCTGGCTGGTGTAAAGCGCATGCCGGTGAAGCTGTACTTCCGGGTCGGAATATTCATCCTGCTTGTATTGATCTTCGCGCAGGGGCATGAATTGCAGCGTGACCGCCGGTCCGGCAATCGCCTTCCCTGGCGTCCAGGACGTCAGCCCTGCCATATGAACATCGCGAATCCCGAGCTTGGATAGTGTGCTGGAGACCGTGGCGCTGCCGAGTTCTGCGAGTTGCGCGACGACCTTTTTGTCGGGCCGCTGGATGTCCTGAACCGTTGTTGCCATTCGTGTTTCCCTTTCAGTGCCGAATTCGCGGAATCAGTGTCCTAGAATAACCGATTTTCGCTATTGATCAAGAGTGTTGTGCACGTTTACCTCAGCGTCAAAGTTGAGAGTCTAATACTAGACTGCACGCGCGCTCGGAAACCTGCGCGATACCGCAAGTCAAACGGTCTCAGTGCTTCTCCCGATAAACGGAATCTCTCAGGCCGCGGAGATAGCCGATGGCGTACAGCGCGGCATACGAGGAGTACTGGTGCGGGTCCTCTCCGACCAGTGTGGGCACGTGGTCCGTGCGCATGACTCCCTCGTACCCCACGTCTCGGTAGGCCCGGATGCACGCGAGCATGTCGGTCTTACCGGCGTCGTGCCAGGTTTCGACGAAGTTGTCAGCAGTCCCGGAGACGTCTCGAAAGTGGACGAAGGCAATCTTGTTCTGATTTCCGAAGTGCCGAATGACTCCGGGCAGATCATCGGTCATCAGGGTGAAGTTACCCTGGCAGAGTGCGATCTGGTTGACCGGGCTCGGGATCATGTCTACAAGTCGCTGGTAGTTCTCGACACTGCACATGATTCGGGAGACCCCGCGAGTCGGCGAGAGCGGCGGATCATCCGGGTGCATCGCCAGCGTAACCCCTGCTTTTTCTGCTACGGGGATAACGCGCTCCAGGAAGTACTTCAGATTGTTCCAGAGCTCCTCCTCGGAGATCGGTCCCTGTTCCGGCTTGTCGTCTGCCACGAGCGTATCGTCGTAGCCGGTGACGAGAGAACCACCGCGAGATTCGATCGTCCGGCTGGTTCGGTGTACGACGAAGTCGGACATCCACTCGTAGCACCAGACTGGGATCCCCAGCGTTCCCATGTTTTCCAGAAGTTTGCAGACCGTATCGATCTCTTCGTCGCGTCCGTCCTGTCCCCGTTTCGCCTTGAAGAGCGGCGGGCGTGATTCAATGACGGCGAGGTTGAATCCGGCATCGTTGTAGCGTTGTTTCATCCGCATGAGTGGCATGTAATCCCAGGGTGCATCGCCGCGATTCATACGGTCATTCATGGGGAGTCCACCGACTACTTCGGTGACGCCGGCCTGCAGGGTCGTTTTCCAGGTGAGGTTGGGCTCTGGGGGAAGAACTTCAGCGATCCTGAACACCATCGTTCCTTTCCTCGGTTTTTCGGTCCGGGATCATCATACAAGAAGTCAGGCGTGTGTCCAGTGGCTCTTGCCCGGTTGGTTGTCTGACTCCGCTGATCATTAGATCCTCCGGAAAACCATGCCGGTGTTGATCCCACCAAATCCGAGTGCGCTGGATACGACAGTCTCGACCTGCTGCTCGATACCGCAACCGGTGACGAAGTTCAAGTGGGCTTCGGCATCTGGTGTTTCCAGATTTAGCGTTGGCGGCAACCAGCCACGCTGGAGGATCATTGCCATAATCGCTGCTTCAACTGCTCCGCTGGCTCCCAGCGGATGGCCGTAATACCCTTTGGTCCCGCTGACCGGTAGCCGATCGGTGTAGTCACCGAACGCGTTGCGGATCGCCAGCGCCTCGGCTGTGTCTCCCAGTGGTGTAGAAGTCGAGTGCGTATTCAGGTAGTCAACTTCCTCCGGCGATACGCCCGCTTCGGCCATCGCCATCGTCAATGCTCGCGCAGCCTGGCTGCCATCGGGTCGCGGAGCAATCATGTTGTAGGCGTCATTGGTGGCGGCATAACCGGTGATCTCGGCGAGGGGTTGCTGGCCCCGATTAACGGCATGTTCGTATTCCTCCAGGACGACGATCGCCGCAGCTTCGCCCAGGACGAACCCGTCGCGTTTCGAATCGAACGGCCGGCTGGCGTGCGCCGGGTCATCGTTACGTGTGGAGAGCGCCCTGATCAGCGAAAATGCACCAAATATCATCGGCGCCAGCGGGGCTTCCACGCCACCGCCGAGCATGACGTCGATCTCGCCTCGTTTGATCATGTGGAACGCCTCGCCGATCGCGTTGGCCCCGGAGGCGCAGGAGTTGGCGTTGCCCATGGACGGCCCCTTGAGGCCAAACTCGATTGCCACGTTGGTCGAGCCGGCTCCCCCAAACACCGCCAGTGCGATCATCGGATCGACGGCCTTCAGACCACCGTTGAAGTACCGGTTGTGCTGAGCTTCTCCGTATGCGACTCCGCCCAACGCTGATCCGATGTTCACACCTATCTCTTCGCCATCGATCTGTTCCGGATTGATCCCGGCACTTTCCAGAGCCAGCTTGCTTGACGCGATCGAGAGCTGGCTGAACCGATCCAGGCGTTTGACGCGCTTGGGCGACATGTAGTCGAGAGGCTCGAAGTGAGGGATCGAGGCGGCGATGCGGGCTCTGAACTCGGCAGGATCGAGCGATTCGACGGCGTGTGTCTTTGATTCGCATGCCCGTAGCGACTGCCAGCTCTCATCGGCGCCAGTTCCAAGCGGAGTAATCAGTCCAAGTCCAGTAATAACAACACGCCGGTTCATGATCCGGTCCCGGCTGATACATGGGCTTCGGTCTCCGCCAGCTCTTTCATGCGGGCCAGTGTGGTTCCAGCGATCGCGTCTACGAAGAGCGGTCCGATGACGTACTTCGCGGCGAATCCTCCGATGAGGGGCCACTTCAGTTCGAGATCATGCACAATTGTCACTTCAACTCCGCCATCTTTGGGTTCGAACAGCCATTCCACTTCCATCCCTTTCGTAATGCCGCCGACATGAGTGAATTTGATACGGGGCTCGTCATCGATACTGGTCTGAGCTGCCCACCAGCGCACTGGCCAGTTGGCGACGTAGAAGTTCCGGTTTGCTGCCATCTCCACCAGTTTGCTGTCACCCTCTTCATCAAGAATGTAGACCCAACGATAATGAGGAAGAATCTCCGGCCAGCGTTCCGTGGCTGCAGCGTATTTATAGATCGTCATAGGATCCGACTTTATGAATATCTTCGTCTCGGTATGCATCGTTCCCTTTCCTTCGTTAATTGCCCGATCGCTGAAGCAGGCGGACGGCCTACGGTCTGAACAGATTCCAGAGAAATGACGGCTGAAACGCTTCCCGGGCTGGCCGATAGTCGCCAAGAATGCCTCGGAGAGGCTGCGAGACCTGCTCGCGATGCATTGCTCGCGAGCTGACGTAGTCGAGGGCGGCCGGAGATTGCAGTAGAAGCTGAATGATCCGGCATACCCGCTCCTTGTCGCCGAATTCCCGGGACCTTGCCTGTCGATATCCGGTTGGTCGTCGATCGTCCCGATTCATCGCTCGCAGCACGGCTTGCGCTGCGAGTTTTCCGCCATCCAGCGCTCGATGAATCCCCTCGCCGGTGAGCGGGTCGAAAAAGCCCGCTGCATCGCCAACCAGCAGGTATCCCCGTCCGGAAACCTTCCGGACTCGCTTGCCCATCGGACCAAGCCCACGAACATTTGAAATGCGCTCGGCATCGCCGAGCAGTCGGTCGATCCCCGGCAGCTTGCGGATCGTCTCATCGAAGTAGTCTCCGGACGTCTGGTGGCCTGGTTTTGACCCCAGCGGCACGACCAGCGAAACGTTCGCCTCAGTCGCCGTCACTGGAGAAAGTCCACAATAGAACCCATCACCGATGTGCATCTGACCATGGAGAATCGGTTCGGGCATACCGCTGAAACGGGCCACGAGCC
This sequence comes from Thermomicrobiaceae bacterium, assembly GCA_040904465.1. Lineage (GTDB taxonomy): Bacteria > Chloroflexota > Chloroflexia > Thermomicrobiales > Thermomicrobiaceae > SLMJ01. The sequence goes on from JBBDTL010000095.1 coordinate 4,210, forward strand.
CGAGACGTCGGGGCCAGCGAACGGTACGTTCCAGACCGAGCGCCCTGACCAGCGTCGAGTGCAGGCCATCTGCCACGACAACGAAGCGGGCCTGAATTGTCCTCTCGGTTCCTCCGGACTTGCAGACGACGCCGGCGATCCTGCCATCCTCGATTGCTGGTCGAATCGCCCGGGTCTCTTCCAGTATGTTGACTCCCGTTTCGGCAGCCAAATGGATCAATCCCTCGTCCAGGATAGACCGCTTGATGCCGATTGCCCGGTTTTCGCCCGGGCGGTCCCGCTCAAATTCCAGGGGGATGCGCTGGCCTCTGGCAACGACCTGCATCCCGTCGAGCTGCCGGTGGTCCAGAGTGTGAATACGTTCCAGTGCACCGAGGTCTTCCAGCGCATCGACGACGCCGGGACTGCAGTATTCTGCGCAGGCCTTCTCCCTCGGGAATCGTGCCCGATCGAGGAGTGTGACGTTCAGCCCGCTTCGCGCGAGCCGGATCGCCGTGGATGAACCGGCGGGCCCACCACCGACGACAATGACATCGGCTCGATCAGGGATTACCATGCTCGCACACCAACAGTCATTGCGGTGCGATAGCCAAGTATGGAGTCGAACACCGGTAGTTGCAGTCCGGCCGCGTGAGCCAGGTCGGCCAGTTCAGATTCGGACCGTCCTCTGAGTATCGAGCGGTGGGCATCATGGCGGGTGAGCCGGTTCGCCGTGACCAACCGTCCGAGCAGCCATGCGAAGGCATAGCCGTGCGTCGTCCTGGTTAGATCATTGATGATGATTCCCAGTCGGGACACCCGTGCCATCTCTTGCAGTGCTTCCACTGCCTGACCGTCATCGAGGTGGTGCAATGTCATCGAGCACAACGCGATATCGAGAGAACGGTCCTCGAAAGGGAGCGCCCGGATATCCGTCTGGAAGAAATGAACGCCTTCGTTATCCGGAAGTTGCATTCCCGTCCTGATTGTTGCTAGGTCGATGTCACCGCCCAGAAGCTGGCAATTGATGCCCCGCAGAGTCATTGTTGCGTCAATCTCCCGGGGGATGTCGGCGTGGCCGGTGCCTATATCGAGAATCGAAAGCGAGTCACCCTTTCGCAATTGGCCGGTCAGGCGGGTTACTCCTCGAAGGGTGATCGCAGTCCCGCCGAGGAAGTGATTGACTCGGCGCATATCCCGAAATGTCCCGAAGAGCTCATGATCGGGGTGTGATCCCTCATCGAGAATCTCGTGCGGATTAAGTCGCTGTTTGAGTGGATGAGTCCAGCCTGAATGCCATCGAGGCTCCTCGACCTCCACTCGGTTGGTGTGTTCAGGCTTTGCTTGATGCAGTGTCACGGTTCTCCCGAAGTGACTGGTCCGATCCGAGGTCAGTCCATGAGTTCAGCATATCGCTCTGTACTGCGGTTGCGTTTCAAGAATCTTGCCACGAAATGTTCACTCACGCCGAATGACCGTGCGGGACCATCCCTGTGTTTCGGCAACCTCTGATGTCTGTGCTCTTGCGGAACGATGAAAGTTCGTGCAAAGTGTCAACGAGTCGAATCTGGATAAATGAGTTGTGAGCTATCCGGGCAGCCAGTGCCTGTAGCACAAAGGTCAGTAGCGACTCAGCTCTGATCCAGTGTGTCGCACAACGACGATAACTTCAGCGCAATGGTGCGTTGAGGAGAGGTAAGGACCACGCATGAAGATCAAGAGTATCCGGGCGGCGGTCGTCGATATCTCGGCAAAGCCGACCACGAAACCACGAGTTGAGCGAATCCCGAACGACCCTGGGTTCATCAGCCCCATGGAGCGCTATTCGGAGTTCACCCGCAATGACTGGACCAACAAGCTTGGCAAGGTCGCGGTGATCGCTGAGGCAGAGGATGGCACCTGGGGACTGGGGATGGCCAATCATGGGGAGCCGGTGGCCAGATTGATCAACGAGCATTTTGCTCCGCTGATTGAGGGCCAGGACGCGGTGGCGATTGATAAATGCTGGGACATGATGAGGCGGATGTCATCGGCTTACGGCACTGCCGGTCTGGCGAGCTACTCGATCAGTGGCGTGGATACCGCGCTCTGGGATCTCAAAGGAAAGCTTCTTGGACATCCGGTCTATGAGTTGCTCGGCGGTCCCCAGAAGGAGGAGATCTACTGCTACGGTAGCAATGTCGACCAGTCCTACGGCTATCGCAACAGCATTGAATGGTTCCTCGAACTCGGTTTCACCGCGGTTAAACTTTTCCTGCGCAACGGACCGGTCAAGGGAATCCGGGGGATCAATGAGGACATCGAGCAGATTGCCTGGACGCGTGAACGGTGTGGAGACGATGTTGAGATCATGGTCGACGCCTGGATGTCGCTCGATGTCGAATATGCTGTGCGCCTGGCTGAGGAGCTGAAACGATACCGTGTGAAGTGGCTGGAAGATCCGTTGCTACCGGAGGATATGGGTGGATACCGGAAACTACGCAGCCGGATCCCCTCAACAGTGCTGGCGACCGGCGAGCACTGGTACACGATTCATCCGTTTGCCGAGGCGGCATCCGAGGGCCTGGTCGATATCTTTCAGCCGGATATCTCCTGGGTCGGGGGAGTCAGTGCGGTCGTCCGGATTTGCCACATCGCCGAAGCGCACGGTCTGAACGTGATCACCCACGCGGGAATGAACTATCCATACGGCCAGCACGTCGCGATGGCGATGCCGGCGATCCCGATGGGCGAGCGTTCAGAAGGCGTTGCCCCTCCAGGCGTGCCGCTGGAGGAGATGGTTGCCATACCGGGTACCGTGCCGATCAAGAACGGCTACGTTCGCCCCACGGACGCTCCCGGCTTCGGCTTTGAAGTTTCGAAGGAGTGGGTGGAAGAACGAGTAGTCGGATAGTTTTCACGGCCGGTCTTATGACCGGCCAACCAGGCTGACCGCGCACCTGCTGGATTGTTCCACGGCCGCCGGCAGCTGCTCTGTCATCCTGAACGAAGTGAAGGATCTCGCTTCCAGAATCAACCACATCTTCGAGACCGAGTTCCCTCGCAAGCTCGGGATGACAGAGGCAAGCAATGGGACGTTCTAGTACCACATCGCCTTATCGACGACGTTGATCAGCTGCTCGTTTTTTGCGAATCGGCGGGCGTTTTCCAGGACGATCTGATAGCGGCGCTCTTCAACGTTCGGCGCGTCGTGTACCGCGATGTGCGGCGTGAGCATGACGTTCGGCATCGTCCAGAGTGGATGATCCTCCGGCAGCGGCTCCTGGTCGTACACGTCGAGTCCGCAGCCTGCCAGCTCTCCGGCCTCCAGAGCCGCGACGAGATCAGCAACCACTGTCGTCTTCCCTCTGCCGATATTTAAGAAGTATCC
>JBBDTL010000096.1:0-1270 GCA_040904465.1 Thermomicrobiaceae bacterium
ATCCATCCACGCAAGTCGATCGTAACTATCCACGACCTCGGTTACCTTCACGAGCCCGGCAGCCATACCCGAGCCAGTCGAATCCAGTTGCGCTTGACCACACAATGGAACGCACGAAAAGCGAAACACCTGATCGCCATTTCCGAATCGACACGGCAGGATCTGATTGAGCATTGCCAAGTCGACCCAGCACGTGTCAGCGTTATTCGCCATGGGGTGGAACCGGCCTTTCGCGAACTCGACGAATCAGAAGTTCGACGATATCGAATTGCGGCCAGATTGCCGGAGCGATTCGTACTCTACCTGGGGACAATTCAGCCCCGGAAAAATCTGGTCCGGCTGATCGATGCGTTCGAGCAGATAGCCCACGACGACCTGGAAGTGGAGCTCGTGCTGGCTGGCCGGAACGGTTGGCTCGCTAAACCAATTCGTCAGCACGCCAGCTCGAGCCATTTCAGAGATCGAATTCGATTTCTCGGCCATGTTCCCGATGAACAGCTACCACTTCTCTACAACGCTGCAACGTGTGTCGCGTTGCCCTCTCTCTACGAGGGCTTCGGGCTACCTGCCCTCGAGGCGCAGGCGTGCGGAGTCCCGGCGCTGGTATCGAACCGGGGGGCCTTGCCGGAGCTCGCCGGAGCGGACATGGTGATCGCGGACCCTGAACGAACCGATGAGATAGCGGCCGGACTGGTTACATTATGTCGACAACGACATGTTCGCGAGCAAATCGACCGTCGAATTGAACACGCCGCAGAGTTTAGCTGGGTGAATTCCGCGGCGCAGACACGCCAGCTATTTGAAGAGGTACTCGAAGAATGAGTGGGGTGATGGGGCGCTTTCTGGTTGTCAAACTGGCAGACATTGGTGACGCTGTGCTTGCTCTACCGAGTCTCCAGTCATTGAGAGCGGCATTCCCGGACAGTCACATCGATGTTCTAACTACTGAAGCGGGTGCCAACGTCTTCCGGATGTCCGATTCGGTCGACGGGGTCATTACGCTCGCCAAGCAGCGCTTCGACCACGTGCGCGGCCTTGTGTCGTTCGGTGGCCTCGTCGAGCTGGCAACACTGACCTACCGGTTGCGGTCACGCCGTTATGACACAGTTCTGCTACTACACCATCTCACGACAGCATTCGGCGCGAGAAAGTTCCGTGCTCTGGCCAGGGCAACGGGCGCCGGGAACATCGCAGGTCTCGATAATGGCCGGGGCGAATTCCTGACCCACAGGGCACCAGACTACGGATTCGGTGCTACTCCTGAATGGCA
>JBBDTL010000097.1:0-7531 GCA_040904465.1 Thermomicrobiaceae bacterium
TTGAGCTTCCCCACGGCATCGACTGCACGGCGTGGCGTCCCATCGAGCTTTATCTGTTTTCTGGTGTGGGATGGCCGCTGTGGATCGACCGAGAGGGAAATCTCAATTGTCTCAATTTCCGTCGAGCCTTTGACGGTTCCCAGTACCCGGGCATAAGGAGGTAACCCATACTCCTGATTACTCGTCCAGTTGATGAGCTCACGTTCAACGCTGGCTCGAGCCGATTTCATCATGGAGAGAAGACGGACTCCTTCGACCAGAGACGTCTTTCCGGAGGCATTCTGTCCGGCCAGTCTGACCCCTTCAGGAGGAAGCTTGAGTTCCTGAAGCGCATAGCATCGAAATTGTTCCAGGCGGATACTGCTCAAATGCATATCTAAAATGGACCGTTCCCGAGACCCCGAGCACCTGTGCGTCGACTGCAAGGTTCGCTGCTCGCAGAGTGTGAGCCGGAATGCTCCAGGCTCACGATGTCCTCGCTCCCGGCCCTTCGCAATATCTGCCTAGTTATTGCCTATCACCATTGGCATGATCACGTGGGTGAACTCGGTGTCGCCGACCGGTCGAATCACGCCGGCAGCATTGGCGGTCGTCATCTCGAGCGCGACGTCCCCGGATCGAATAACCCCGAGAATGTCTGTCAGATAACGCCCATTGAACGCGATCTGCGCCTCGTTCCCTTCGATGCTCGCCTCAACCGCATCTTCGTTGTCGCCGGTTTCGGCTGCGTTCGCCGAAATGCGGGCGATACCGGGATCGAGCTCTTCCTCTCCAGGCTGCACCTGAATCTTGACGATGTCGTTGTTCGATTGGGCGAACAATTTGGCACGACGAGCGGCCGCCAGGAAGTCCTCCCGGCCGATCACAGCTCGCGTGTCATGCTGTTGAGGAATGATCTGTCGGAAATCCGGGAAATGACCATCGATCAAGCGGGTCAGAAACTCGATTGAACCAGAACGCGCCAGTAGCTGACTCTCGTTTGGAGTAACCCAGAGCTCCACGGCCTCTTCTTCATCGGCAATGATGCGCGCCAGCTCCTGCAACGAGCGGGCGGGCACAACGATCGACATGTTCTCGCCATTTTGCTCGACGAGATCAGCGCTACGAACCGAGAGCCGGAATCCGTCGGCGGCGGCAAGCGTCAATCGCCCGTCCTGAAACTCGCAAAGTACCCCGGCGAGAACCGGGCGACTGTCGTCAGTTGCCGCGGCGAACGCAACCTGGCCGACCATTTCCCGCAACACTCGGGGGTCGATCTTCGCGGTGACCTGGCCATCTTCAATGCTCGGCAAGGTCGGAAAATCTTCCGGACTGATGCCTTTGACGTGCGCCTTGGAGCGGGCACATTCCAGCGCAAGCGATTGCCCGGCCGTATCCAGTTCGAATTTCACGGAATCGTTCGGCAGGCTGGATACGAACTCGGTTAGCAAATCGGCTCGGACTGTCGTCTCGCCTTCTGAATCGATCTCGGACGGGATGCTGACCGTAACGGCGATTTCGAGGTTTGTGGCAATTAGTTTGAGCGATGATTCCTCGGTTCGAAGCAGTACATTGGAGAGCACTGGAAGAGTCGATTTCCGAGAGACTGCACGGGAAACGTGGCTGAGCGCCCGTTGGAGTTCATCTTGTTTGCACGACAGCCTCACAGCCAGTATCCCTTCGTTCGTACGCCTGATTAATTCGTCTGGCGGATTATAGCACACCCCCTCTCGCGGCCCCCTCGAAACCTGCCCGGTAAGCTCCATCGCTCAATGGACTTGACAGTAACCTGTTTCGCGCATAAGATTTGCATAGAACGCTTGTTCTATTCGCTATTCGGGTTCGTGATCGAGAGACTGTGCCATGACCTACCTTGAAACAACGATCGTCGACCAGATGCCGCCGATGTCGCTGGAGCAACGTCGGGATACCCTGTACTCGCGCCTTGATGCGGGCTTCGACAAAATCGAACAGGCCCAGAAATCGGGTCTGGATGTGAGCCGCTGGGAAGAAGGATGGCAGCGGTTGCTGACCGAATACGAGGAGATTTGCGATCAGATCGCTCGCCGCCCGGTTGCCACCGCGAGTTTGTAATCTCCTGGTCTCCGTAGAGTATCCAGTCGCCCGATGTCGGGCCCTGTTGCGGTCGTTGACAATGAACACTGCTGGTGCTAGCGTCCTCCCACGTTCAAGCGGCGACTGGCAAACGAATTCAGCAGGTCGGGGGCAAAGGTGGCGACTTATCCGATGGAACAAATCCGGGATAACTATCTCGCGCTAACCCAGTGCTGCTATCTCAATACAGGCACCGTTGGCGTGATGAGCGAATCGGTCCTCAACGAGCACCTCAATTGAATTGCCGAATACGAGCGGTTCGGACACGCCGCCGAACAGGCTGCCCGTGGCGGATATGAGCGCGCGAGGGCGGCTCTGGCCCAGCTGATCAATGCTTCCTCGTCCGAGATTGCTCTCACTCGAAATGCGTCCGATGGCATCAATTACGTCCTCGCCGGCCTGGCGATTCCCGCCGAGTCCACCATTATTACAACCAGCGAAGAGCACCCGGCAGTGCTGTTGCCACTCGCTCTTGCGCAGCAGTCGCTGGACGGTAATGTCGCGATGCTTGACCTTGGCGAAAGCGACGACGCCATACTCGAACGTCTCGGCAAGTTGCTGACAGCCGGCGGCACGTCGCTGGCCATTTTCAGCCATGTATCTTGCGAAACTGGCCGGCGTCTGCCGATCGAGGGAATGTGCGCTCTCTGCCGGCGCCACGGCGTCTGGACACTTGTCGATGGGGCGCAGTCGGTCGGTCAATTCGGCGTGGACGTCGCCGCAATCGGGTGCGATTTCATGACTGGAAATGGGCACAAGTGGCTCTGCGGTCCAAAAGGAACCGGATTTCTCTATATCCAGGAAGACCGCATCAACGATCTGGTGCCTCCCTACGCCGGAGACGGTTCGGTGGACCCACGCTTCGATCGGACCCGATTTTCGGGTGACGGGGTTCCGCCAGATTGGGGATTCCGTGGAGACGCACAGCGATTTGAGTTCGGTACGCGAAACTGGCATCTGTACGGCGCGGTCGCTGATTCAATCGATGAACTCAGGGAACTTGGTTTTGAATCGATCCAGAATCACGTCGCCGCGCTGAGTAGCAACCTCAAGGCCGCCCTGCGCGAACGCCGGGGGGTAGCAGTGCATACGCCCGATCGATGGGATGACAGTTGCGGCCTCGTAACCTTCTCGGTAGACGGTTGGGAAGGTACCACGTTGAGCGACCGTCTCTGGACCGAACACAACATCATTCAGCGCCGGGTGCAGATCCCGAGCGCCGTCAGGATCTCATGCGCCCACTATTCGAGCCAGGATGACATCGACCAGTTTCTCAACGCGCTCGATTTGATCACCGCATGAAAATCACTCTGCGGTGATCGCCGTGCCGAGGTGATGCGTATCGTTGTATTTGAGTAGCAACGGCGGCAGTTCACCGCGAAACTGCACAACTGTGTGGCTACAGTTATCAAAGTGGAACGAGCGTGACGCTTCGATTGGCATATCGAGCATGGCCGACAAAAGCGCGCGCATCGTTCCTCCATGAGAGACAAGAAGCACATCGCCCACAGGCGTTGATCGATCCTTCTCTCCAAACTCAGCGAGAAAGCGACTACTTCTGATCCCCAGATCCATCATGCTCTCACCACCCGGCGGTCGAGACTCGATGTCGTTGTCATCGTGAAAATGAGATTCGTCGCCGAGAAGTCCGGTTTCAGGGTCCCGATACTTCCCCTCGAGCTCCCCCTTACTCGCCTCCCGCAAGTCTGGTGCTTGTTCGAGGGATATACCGAGCTTCGCCGCAATCGGCCGGGCGGTATCAAACGCTCTGGAGAGATCGCTCGCGAAACAGCAGGTAATTGGAAATGCAGACAGATAATGCGCTGTCAACTCCGCCTGGCGCTCTCCGTCAGGACTCAGGGGCACATTGATGTGCCCCTGATAACGCCGTTCACGATTCCAGGTCGTCACACCGTGACGCACGAGATGCACCCGACGATGCTGCATTTCGATAAACCCGTTGACTAACTGCGGATCTCAACGGACTCGACAAATACGTCTTCCGTCGGACTGGACATTTCCCCGCTTCGGCTCGGCTGCACGTTGACATTTGCAATCTCATTGACAACGTCCATGCCGTCGACAACTTCGCCGAATATCGTGTAGTTGGGAGGCAATTGTCCGCTGAGATCACCGTGAACGATGAAGAACTGTGATCCGTTGGTATTTGGACCCGCGTTCGCCATCGCCACCGTACCTTGCGTGTAAGCACGGGTAACTTCTTCGTCTTCGAATCGATAACCAGGACCACCAGCACCGGTGCCGGTTGGATCTCCAGTCTGGATCATGAATCCGCTAATAACCCGGTGGAAAGGTACATTGGCATAGAAACCCTGTTCGGCGAGAAACACGAAGTTGTTCACCGTTTTCGGCACTTCGTCCTGCAGCAGGTTGATCGTGACCTCACCGCGGTTCGTCTTCAAAACGGCCTGGTAGTCTGCGCCCTCAGTCAATTGCATTTCGGGCGGCTGATCCCACTGCATAGAAGGTTGCTGCACGGATTCCTCTTCTTCCCCTGTTGAATCGGCCGGCCCTTCCGGCTCTTCGGTTTCGATCGGTTCTGGCACCGTTGTATTCGTTGGCTCCGCGTCAGATTCACTTTCTGCAGTCTCGTCAGATTGATCTGAGAACTGCTGCTCCTCCGCGTCACCGTCGTCGCCATTATCACCACATGCTGCCAGTGCCAGCAACATCAAAGCAAGTACGGCCAGCCATAGCCCGACATTTCGGGCAGGCGCGATCTTCATTTAGCGATCGTCCTTTCCGCTGAGGATCTCAGACACAAAAGAATCCTGATCCGGTTTTGGTTCAAGATACCTTCGGTCCATACTGTTCGAGATCCTCGTCAGTCAGATGCGCAAATTTCTGGAAGTTCTCTCTGAACATCCCGGCGAGCTTTCGTGCCTGGCGATCATAAGCTTCGCCGTCCTCCCAGGCATCGCGGGGTTTGAGGACATCGTCCGGAACGCCCGGACACTTATCAGGTACTTCAAATCCAAACACCGGATCGGTTGTGGTTGAAACGTCCCACAACTCTTTACTCAGCGCCGCGTCAATCATGGAACGGGTGAACTTGATCGGCACCCGGTCACTCTTCCCGGCCGGGCCACCGATCCAGCCGGTGTTCACGAGATACACTCGCGATCCGTGCGCCTTTAAGCGGTCACGCAGCAGATTGGCGTAGACTGTGGGACGATGCACCAGAAACGGCGCGCCGAAGCAGGTGCTAAATGTCGCCTGTGGTTCAGTCAGGCCTACCTCGGTGCCGGCCACCTTCGCCGTATATCCCGACAGGAAATGGTACATCGCCTGCTCCGGAGAAAGAATGGATATCGGTGGCAACACACCAAACGCATCCGCTGTCAGGAAGATAACCGCAGTCGGGTGGTCTCCGACGCTGTCCTCTGCCACATTCGGTAGTGACTCAAGCGGATAGGCTCCTCGCGTATTTTCCGTTAGTGACTTGTCATCCAGGTCGATAGCGCGAGTCTCTGGATCAATCACGACGTTTTCGAGCACTGTACCGAACATCCTTGTGGTCTGATAGATCTCGGGTTCGGATTCTGCAGACAGGTTGATCATCTTGGCGTAGCAACCGCCCTCAAAATTGAAAATCCCGCTGTCGCTCCAGCCGTGCTCATCGTCTCCGATCAGCTTGCGCTGCGGATCGGTTGAAAGCGTCGTCTTTCCCGTTCCAGAGAGTCCAAAGAACAGCGCGGTGTCGCCTTCCTCGCCAATGTTCGCGGAGCAGTGCATCGAGAACACGTTCTTCAACGGGAGCTCATAATGCATGACGCTGAAAATTGATTTCTTCATCTCGCCACCGTATTCGGTACCGCCAACGAGCACCAGCTTCTTTTCAAAACTGAGCGCAATGAACTGCTCGTTCCTGATACCTACCCGGTCCGGATTCGCAAGGCACGACGGTAGATCAATGACGGTGAAGTCAGGATCTCCGTCATGCACTGATCCAGCCGGTCGGCGAATGAACATGTTTCGCACGAAGAGATTGTGCCAGGCCATCTCGGTGATGATTCGCACTTTGAGCTGGTAGCGGGGATCAGAACCAACCATGCAATCCTGCACAAAGAGTTCGCGCCCTCTGGTGTGATCGGTTACAAGCTTGTGGAGCTGGTCGAACTGGTCAGGAGTTATCGAAGCGTTTCCGTCCCACCAGATGTGATCCCGCGAGGATGGTTCATCCACGATGTACTTGTCTCTGGGTGTTCGACCCGTGAACTTACCGGTCGTCGCTACAAGGGGCCCATGTTCGGCGATCATCGCTTCGCCTCGCTGGACGCTATGCTCGTAAAGTTGAGCCGCGTTCAGTGTCCAGTGCACCTCGCCAGGTTCCGAAATCCCGTGAGAGTCTAGCGGATTCGTGCTTCTTTGACGCTCAGTTGTGGTCATTGTTCCTCCTGACACCACTCCGTGGCCCAGTCGCTCAATTCCGTCCGGACAACTCGCTTCGTCGCGTGCCCCGAACATCCTGTTGCTGACGGCCAGACGACGTTCCGTCCGTTGAGAGGGCGCCATTGCCCGAATCCTGACCGCGCGTTCCTACCTGTAACAGTACCATCTCAATATCTGGATAGCTGCTAGTTTAACGCTGTTGGGACGGGAATCGTTTACACTGTCTTGCCAATGTCACAGGATCAGCATAGCGTCACCGAAGCTGTAAAACCGGTACCGTTCGGCGACAGCCTCGGAGTAGGATCGCAAGACTGATTCCCTACCGGCAAATGCACTCACCAGCAGGAGCAATGTTGATTTCGGAAGATGAAAATTCGTTAGCAATCCGCTCACAACCTTGAACTGATACCCGGGTGTTATGTAGAGCGATGTCTCACCTTTCAACGATCCTTTCTCCTCTATGTCACCCGAAATAGCTTCGAGAGTCCGGCAGCTCGTCGTGCCGACAGCGATCACCCTTCGTCGCTCACGCAGAGCTCCCCGGAGCATCTCCAGCGTTTCTTCGCCGACCAGATACTGCTCGGCGTGCATCTGGTGCTGCATGGCGTCCTCAACTTTTACTGGTTGAAATGTTCCAGGGCCGACATGAAGCGTTACCCAGGCAATCTCAATGCCCGACTCACGCAGGTGCCCGAGAATCTCGTCTGTGAAATGCAACCCGGCAGTCGGGGCAGCTACTGAACCTGGTTCACGGGCGAAAACTGTCTGATATCGCTCTACGTCTGATAGTGTCTCGGTGATGTAGTGCGGCAATGGAACCTGCCCGGCCCGGGCAAGCACCGAATTGATGTCGGGCACCGACAACGTCACTGTTCCATCGTCGTCCTTATGTTCAACCACAGCCGAGTAGCTGCTCTCCTGGCCGCGGCGATCGACGATAGTCAACTTCTCACCTTGACGGAGCTTTCGAGCTGGACGAGCCATCGCCTGCCACTTATCGCCGTCAATTTGCCGCAACAGTAGA
>JBBDTL010000098.1:0-7492 GCA_040904465.1 Thermomicrobiaceae bacterium
CGTGAATGGCAGAGATCACCTGGTACGGTCATGCCTGTTTTGCGATTCGTAGTGGAGACGTTGTTGTATTGATGGATCCGGTTCCGACCGAATCCGGATACGATATGGGACGGCCCACCGCGAACATTGTCACGGTGAGTCATGATCACCAGGGGCATTCTGCCCTCGACAGCATTGAGCCTGGGTACAGGTTGATAAACGGGCCCGGCGAATATGAAATTCAGGAAGTACTCATAAACGGAATTCAAACGTATCACGACGGGGAGCGCGGCAAGAAGCTCGGCAAGAATACGGTCTATGTCGTCGAGCTCGAAGACATCGTCATATGCCATCTGGGTGACATTGGTCATGTGCTGACCGATCAGCAGGTGGAGTTGATAAGTACCGTTGACGTTCTGCTCGTTCCGGTTGGCGGTGGTCCGATGATGTCGGCGAGCCAGGCAGCCGAAGTAGTTGCGCAAATTGATCCAGGGATCGTGATCCCGATGCAGTTCAGAACTGAACGGGGCGACTTCGAGCGCGAGCCGGTTGAAGGATTCATTCGGGAAATGGCTTCAGCCGGACACGAAACGCTGGAGCGCTTGAGGGTACGAAAATCGGATATAGGCGAGACGACGAAAGTTGTTGTTCTGGAGCCGGCCTGACGAAACGGGGCCGGCTTCCCTTTTGTTAAGGCACATGCTGTGCAATGAACGGGATTCAGAATTAGGACAGATATGGCTGACGGAGTGCGTGCCGCCGAGGCATGTCGGAAGTAGGGAGCACATGCCGAAATACATTTTCGTCACCGGTGGGGTTGCCTCGTCGGTCGGTAAGGGCATTACGACAGCGTCAATCGGACGCCTGATCAAAAGCCGCGGTCTCAGCGTCTCTATAATGAAGCTCGACCCATACATCAACGTCGATCCCGGTACCATGTCTCCGTATCAACACGGGGAAGTTTTCGTTACCGACGACGGAGCCGAAACTGACCTTGATCTGGGCCACTACGAACGGTTCACCGAAGAGAATCTGAGCCGAGTGTCGAACGTCACCACCGGTCAGGTCTATCAGTCGGTCATCGCAAAGGAGCGTCGCGGAGACTTTCTCGGCGGCACCGTTCAGGTTATTCCGCACATTACGAATGAGATCAAAGATCGCATCCGGATGGTCGCAAACCGGCATCACACTGATGTCGTGGTCGTTGAAGTTGGCGGGACGGTTGGAGACATCGAAAGTCAGCCGTTTCTCGAAGCAATCCGGCAGATGCGAAAGGAAGAAGGGCGCCGCAACGTCCTTTACCTGCATGTCACTCTGTTGCCACAACTCTCCAGCACGGGTGAAATGAAGACCAAGCCGACCCAGCACTCCGTCAAAGAGCTCCGGGCGATCGGTATCCAGCCGGATGTCCTGGTATGCCGGTCGGATGGAGAGGTTCCCGACGACGTGCGGGCGAAGATCTCGCTGTTCGGGGACGTCGACGAGGACGCGGTTATTCCATTGCCGACGGCGAGCTCAATCTATGAAGTCCCGCTTATGCTGGAGCAATCAGGCCTTGGCCGGTACTTGAGCGAACATTTCGGATGGATGGATATTTCCCCGGAACTTCGAGGCTGGTGTGCACTGGTTGAACGTATTCGGCAGCCGCGGCAGCCGGTACGTATTGCACTTGTAGGCAAATACGTCGAGCTACATGATGCCTACATGAGCGTGATGGAATCGCTGGAACACGCAGCACTGGCCCACGATCTTTCGGCAGATATCGTCTGGGTGAACTCTGAACGTGACGATCTGGACGGGATGCTCGAGGAACTGAGCGATGTTGCCGGGATCGTCGTCCCCGGTGGCTTTGGCGCTCGAGGGATCGAGGGGAAGGTCGTTGCGGCGCAGTACGCGCGGGTTCGGAAGATTCCATACCTCGGACTCTGCTATGGCCTACACATGGCAGTGATCGAGTTCGCCCGGAGCGTGCTGGGTCTGGCCGGTGCAAACAGCACAGAAATCGACCCGGATACTCCGCATCCGGTTATCGATATTATGCCGGACCAGAAGGATGTCGATATGGGTGGCACGATGAGACTGGGGCTCTATCCCTGCTCACTGGTACCGGGTACGAAAGCGGCTCAGGCGTATGGCGCAAGCTCGGTCGATGAACGGCACCGGCACCGGTTTGAGGTGAGTAACACCTATCGCCAGCAGCTCGCGGATGCCGGGATGATCGTCAGTGGTCAGTCACCGGACGGACGGTTGGCCGAGATCATGGAGCTTCGGGATCATCCCTGGTTCGTCGGGGTGCAGTTTCATCCGGAGTTCAAATCAAGGCCGACCCGCCCGCATCCGCTGTTCGATCATTTCATTGCTGCGGCGCGGAAAGTGCTACATGAAGGAGACCAGCAAGCGCTCCCGCTCGGGGAGGCTCTGGCAGTTCAATCAGCGCGCGCGTAACGCAATTGTGGCCGTATAGACATTGTGATAGGATTCGCAATCGGTGCGGGACCAAGGTGAGAACCCGCCTGGGAACGGGAAACAGTGGAAAGCAGCCGGCATGGCTGCGGGATTGGGTTGCTCGATCGTCACCGGCTTGCTTGTCTGCATTCTCGGTGGTGTGCTACTCGATCGCTGGCTTGATACGACACCGGTTTTCACGCTAATAGGCGTTTTTCTCGGTATTCTGGCGGCTGGTAGCCAACTCTATCGACTTGCCAGAGCGGGACGTTAGATTTCGCTTGCATCGAGAAGCATGACGTGGTGAAATCAGACGGTTGTCGACGAGTAACGTTGAGGAGCTTCGATGGACATACACGTATCAGTCCGCCCCGAGGAACTCGGCAGTATTTCGATTCCCGGCACGGATCTCGAACTTCTCATTACGAACTCCTTCTTCACAATGCTATTGGTCATGGGGCTGGTTCTTATACTCGGCATCGCGATCGCGCGTCGCTCAACCCTCATTCCAGGTCGTATTCAGTCGGCATTCGAACTGGTCGCAGAGTTCATCCTCGATCTTGTCGAGAGCGCAGCCGGAAAATCGTTCGCCCGAAGGATTTTCCCGCTCGTCGGCGCCCTCTTTATCTTCATTATCTTTGCAAATTATTCCGGCCTTCTCCCTGGTGTTGGCACTATCTGGATGGGTGAGGAAGAGCATGTTCCGATCTTCCGACCACCGAGTGCTGACCTGAACATGACGCTGGCGATGGCGCTGGTCACCTTTGTTACCGTTCAATTTGCCGGGATCCGGAGTCATGGTATCGGAGGTCGCATCAAACACATGGCGGCGGGGCCTCTCTGGCTAGCCTGGCTGCTCTTCCTTATTGAAGTAATCAGCGAGTTGTCGCGAATCGTTTCGCTTTCATTCCGTTTGTTCGGCAATGTATTCGCGGGTGAGGTCCTGCTGGGCGTGATGTATGCGATCGCAAATATCATCAAGTTCAGCGTCATCGGACTCCTGATTCCAGTTGTATTTCTCTACCTCGAGGTGCTCTTCGGGTTTATCCAGGCACTCGTGTTCGCCCTGCTGACGATGATCTATATCGTGCTTGCAGCGGCTCATGAAGAGGGACATGAAGAATCGGCAACTGACCACGGGCAGTGGCAGGAACCGGCGGACGTTGAAGCAGCTCCGCGAAGCTCAGCGAGCGGAGACTAGTATTAATTTTGTGGACGATCGCCCGGATATCGGGCGTTGGGATCGTGTCAGTAGTGATTCGTCGGTATGCCACGCGTGTGCCGATGGAGGGAGGAAGTCCAAGTGTTCGGTGGAGTAGAAGATCCGGCTGTAGTTGTTCCAATGGCCGCCGCGCTGGCAATTGGTTTGGGCGCAATTGGCCCTGGCCTTGGTATTGGGCTGGCGGTACGTGGCGCGATGGAAGCGCTCGGACGTAACCCGGAAGCTGAAGGCGCTATTCGTCTGACGATGATTATCGGTGCCGCACTTGCTGAGGCTATCGCCATCTATGCGTTCGTTGTCGCCGTCATCATTGCATTCGCGATCTAGGCTGATCATCGACTGCCGGCGCCTTCGTATGGTGTTGAGGGCGCCGACCCGCCTCTGATTGATTCGTCTACCGGGGCGAACAACAGCGGCGCAGTCCACGAAAAGCGAATCGCTTGTTCGACTAGTCGATGATGAGGATTGAAACATGGAAGCACTCGGCATAAATGGGGCGAATCTCGTTATCCAGCTCATCGCGTTTCTGGTATTCGTCGGGGTGTTCTGGAAGTTCGCGCTGGGCCCCATCACGAACATGCTGGACGAGCGCCAGCAGAGAATTCGAGAGAGCATGGAAGCTGCTGAGCGGATGGAGCAGGAGCTCGCCGCTACGCAGTCTCGAAACGAGGAGATCCTGGCCGAGGCTCGCCGGGAAGCTCAGCAGATTCTGAGCACTGCCCGCGAGAATAGTGATCAGACACTGGCCCGGGCTCGTGAGCAGGCTCAGGAGCAAACGGATCAGATGATTGCGAAGGCCGAGGCGACAATCGCCTCCGAGCGTCAGCAGGCCTGGAATGAACTGCGCGAACAGGTCGCCGATCTGGCAATCACTGCCGCGACCAAGATCGTTCGTCAGGAGCTCGATCGTGACAAGCACGCCGAACTTATTCGCGACACGCTTGCTGAAGCCGAACAAGAGCAACCACAGGACTAGGTCCGCACTGTATCGAGCTTGATGTGGCTACGACAACAGATCGGGCTACGGGCAGCAAGAGGGGGAGCACGAAATGGCAGTCGCTGGTGCGGCACGGCGCTATGGACAGGCTGCGTTCGACGTTGCCAGAGAAAATGATCTGATTGATCAGTGGGAAACCGATTTCACGATGATCAATGAGATCCTGGGAGACCCTGGGATGATGGAGTATTTCCAGAGCCCGGCGATTCCGCGACAGTCCAAGAATGCGGCCCTCACGGAAATACTGCCCAATGAGAACCAGGTTATGCTTCGCAACCTGTTGCTGCTGTTACTCGAGCGGCGACGGTTCCACCAGTTGCACGACGTCGCGCAGGTGTTCCTGGCGCTGGTGCTTGAGGCACGGGGCATCGCCATCGCGCGGGTGACCACGGCAGTTGAGTTGACCGACGACGAGAAGTCGATGGTGCGGACCCGGCTGAGCGAGATTCTTGATAAGAACGTCGAAATTCTCACACAGGTGGATCCGGAGATTATCGGTGGAATCGTCGCCCAGGTCGGCGATGACTTGTTCGATGGAAGCGTTCGCACGCAATTGATATCACTGAGGCGAAGACTGGTTCACTAACCAGGTGAGTTGCCACAAGAGCAGCGTATTATGACCGCACGTTAAGGCGCATGATCCCGCAGGGGCGAGTGGCCAATTTCGAGATTCTGGAGGAGTCATGGTCGCACGATCGACTGAGATACGCGACATCCTGAAGAAGCAGATAGAGTCGTTCGGCACTGAGCTCTCGGTGACGAACGTTGGCTATGTCGTGGAGGTCGGTGACGGTATCGCCCAGGTCCACGGACTGCGGGATGTCATGGCCAACGAGCTGGTCGAGTTTTCTACAGGTGTCATGGGAATGGCGTTTAACCTGCAGGAAGACTCGGTCGGTGTCATCATCATGGGTGAATACACCGATATTGAAGAGGGCGACGAAGTCAAGGCAACCGGCCGGATTATTCAGGTGCCGGTTGGTCAGGCGCTGGTTGGACGTGTCGTCAACGCGCTCGGAGAGCCGCTTGACGGAAAGGGTCCGATCGAGACAGATAAGTTTCGCCCGGTCGAGCGCATTGCTCCAGGCGTTATCAACCGTCAGGACGTCGACACTGCGCTTCAAACCGGTATCAAGCCGATCGACAGTATTATTCCGATCGGCCGGGGGCAGCGGGAGCTAATCATCGGTGACCGCCAGACCGGTAAAAGCGCCATTGCGATCGACGCCATCATTAACCAGAAGGATTCAGACGTCATATCGATTTATGTGGCGATCGGTCAGAAGCGTGCCCAGGTTGCCCAGACGGTGGCGATTCTGGAACGCCACGGCGCCATGGACAACACCATTGTGGTTGTCGCATCAGCCGCTGATCCTGCGCCGATGCAGTTTATCGCTCCATATGCCGGCTGTTCCATGGGCGAGGAGTTCATGGAGAATGGTGGCCACGCTCTGGTGGTCTACGACGATCTCTCCAAGCATGCCTGGGCTTACCGGCAGGTGTCCCTGTTGATGCGCCGTCCACCAGGGCGTGAAGCATATCCAGGCGACGTCTTTTACCTGCATTCGCGTTTGCTGGAGCGTGCAGCCCGACTCCGTGATGATCTCGGAGGCGGATCTCTGACGGCGTTGCCGATTATTGAGACCCAGGGCAACGACGTTTCGGCGTACATTCCAACCAACGTTATTTCGATTACCGACGGTCAGATCTTCCTGGAGACTGACCTGTTCTACGCCGGTGTTCGACCGGCAGTGAACGCGGGTTTGTCGGTATCTCGTGTCGGTGGTGATGCGCAGATTCGGGCCATGCGTCAGGTTGCTGGCCGGTTGAAGCTTGAACTTGCGCAGTACCGAGAGCTTGCCGCCTTTGCCCAGTTCGCGTCCGACCTTGATCCAGCTACCAGACGCCAGATCGATCGCGGGCAGCGTCTCACAGAGTTGCTGAAGCAGCCGCAATATCAGCCGATGCCGATTGCCGAGCAGGTGGTATCTATCTGGCTGGCGACAAACGGCTACGCTGATGATGTCGAGGTCAATCGGATGGGCGAGCTTGAGGCTGCCTGGCTGGAGCACGTCCGGACTTCGTATTCGAGCGTCCTCGAAGATATCGTCAGTCGCGGCCGGATCGAAGACGACATGACCGAGACACTGCAGAAGGCAGCTGACGAATTCAAGAAGAACGTCTGGTCGTAAGTAGCGCAAGCGAGCGCGTTTCGAGATTCAGGGGAGGACGAGAGCTTTGGCAACACCACGTGAGATCCGGAGAAGGATCAGTAGCATCCGCAATACCTCCCAGATCACGCGTGCCATGGAGATGGTCGCGGCGTCGAAGATGCGCCGCGCCCAGCAGGCGGTTACTGCATCTCGTCCGTACTCGGATCGTCTGCGTTTGATGATCGGTGACCTGGCAGCGATGGCGGCCGGAGCTGAGGAGCAGAGCGAGTTTCCCCTGCTGGAACGACGCGAGATCAAGCGATCACAGATCATGCTGATCACCGCGGATCGCGGACTGGCCGGCGCATTCAACTCGAACGTCATCCGGCGAGCAACCCAGTTCATGCGCGAGCGTGAAGAGGGGTACGAGAATATCGACATGATCGCGATCGGTCGCAAGGGACGTGATTTTATGAACCGCTACGGGCGCCCGCTCGTCGGGGATTTCACGAATCTGCCTGACCGGCTGAGCATTGATGATGTTCGGCCGATGATTCAGATCGCGTCTGAGGACTTCATCAACGGCAAGGTCGATGCGGTTTACGCAGTTTATACGGAATTTATCAACACACTTCGTCAGGAACCTCGGGTTCTTCAGATTCTTCCGATCGAACCACCGGAAGAGACGGGTGAGGC
>JBBDTL010000099.1:0-1246 GCA_040904465.1 Thermomicrobiaceae bacterium
CCCATGACTGCGGAGATCGCCCCGCTGGCGCCGATCATCGGGATGGTGCTCGATGGGTCGACTACGACATGGGCGGCCGAGGCAGCAACTCCACCGGCAAGGTAGAACATGAGATAGCCGATATGGCCCATCGCATCTTCGATATTGTCACCGAACACCCAGAGAAAGAGCATGTTTCCCAGAAAATGCGCGATGCCGCCGTGCATGAACATCGAGGTAAACACGGTTGTGAGCGTCGATAGCTGCGCTGTGGACGGAGATTCCAGTATTGCGGAGAGGTCTGCAGGAACAGCCCCGTACTCAAACACGAAGCGTTCCAGTTCGAACATCGGGAGCGTCAACTGATAAATGAATACGCCGAGGTTCAACAGGAGCAGGAGCCAGTTGATTAGCGGAGTCAGGCTTCGTCCCCGCCCGTCATCACCGATCGGGATCACCTGGCGTACCGTTCAGGGGTCGGATGGAACGATTGAAAACGCACAGTTACTCCGCGGTGATGCGACATGAGCCCAAGCGCACGGGCCACGACCAGGTGACCCGCGCCTCAGGCAGAATCGTACTGCGAAGCTACTGCGATCGGCTACCTGTTACGTTTCCGACAACGTCCCGGAACCCGCTAGTTACCCAGTTGATTACTTTCCGCCGGGAATCGGCTCCGCGATCTGGCGCGAAGAAGATCCCGATCAGTACCCCATAGGTCAGATACTTCAACCCTGTCCGAAATTTGGTCAACACTTGGCCTCCATGATCTTGTGAACGCGCGACCGGGCCAGCTACGAGACAGGCCGTTCCGGGTCAACCCCGGCAGACGGAGCCGTATCGCCCGGCGCATGATCGTCTCGACTATCATCGAATGGCAAATCCATTGCCGCGATCTTTCCGCTCAGATCCTGAGCCCGATCGGCGGCCTTGTCCACCAACTCGGTAGCACGTTCCTTGCCCTGATTCACCAGAGGCATCGCTTTCTCTCGCACAGGGGCTACCGTTTCGTTGAACTTCGCCTCTACGTCGTGCCGGAGATCCTCGCCACGCTTCGGCGTCAGGAACAGCGCCGCGGCCGCCCCACCGATCGCACCAAGGATCAATCCTGCAATGAACGATCCGCTGCCAGATCCGTTGTTCTTCGCCATGTCAGCCTCCATAGCTTATCGGGCTTCGACTCGAATATACTGGCCCCTGCTGCGCACCGAGTGGCCGCAACTCGTCTCCTTGAGCGTCCCCGTTATGATACCAACCGCTTGTAAGA
>JBBDTL010000100.1:0-7316 GCA_040904465.1 Thermomicrobiaceae bacterium
GGCCGGCAGCCCGATGCGGAGCTGGCATTTCAGGCCAGGGCGAACGGCGCATTCGTCTGGGAGCTTGGAGGCTATACCGTCCATCGGGATGACGACGGGCAGACGTCTGAGCCGGGCATCTACATCGCCGGAGACGCAGCCGGAATCGCCAGTCTTGAAGAGCTTGTTGCTGAAGGGCGGCTGGCTGGGCTTGCCGCAGCGGCAGCGTCAACATCCGAGGTTTCCGGCGCTCGCGAGCACCTGACCACGATCGCGGACCAGCGCCGGAGCGATGCGATCCAGAAACTCCGTTTCGCCCAGGTCAGTTGAGCTCGTCCGGCAGATTCCGAGCAGAGAGGATAGAGACTGTGCCCGATATTGAAGATCGCCTGCGCGAGTACATTTGCCGCTGCGAGGAGATCCCGCACTCGGCCGTGCGCCAGGCAATTCAGGAGGGCAATCTGACGCTGAACGATGTCAAGCGGCGCACCCGCGCGGGCATGGGTGTCTGCCAGGGGATCTACTGCCTCCGGAGCGTGGCGCTGATGATCGAGAAGGGAGCCGGCGTTGCAGCTGACTCACTCGAGCCAATGACTGCCCGTCCACCAGCCCGCCTCATCACGCTCGGCAGCCTGGCTGCACTCAACCCGGAAGATTAGACCGGAACGGGATCCATGCAACCATTTGACTATCCCTTGCTGCTCACCCCGCGATTCGACGCCAAAATCTGGGGAGGGCGAAAGCTGGAATCCGTCCTGGGCAAGTCCCTGCCCGATGATTCCCCGTACGGAGAATCGCTGGAGAGTGACGACGGATCGAAGATTCTCAATGGCCCTCTCGCAGGCGCAACGATTGGCGACCTGATCCGGCAAGATGCTGACGCACTCCTTGGCCCGAGGGGAGCCCTGGCCAATAGCGGGCAGGTCGGATTCCCGCTCCTGGCCAAGTTTATCGATGCCGCTGATGTGCTTTCCGTTCAAGTCCATCCAGACGACGACGAAGCCAGACCGCTCGGCAAACGCGGCAAAACCGAAGCCTGGCACATCATCGCGGCGGAACCGGACTCAACGCTGATTACCGGTATCAAACCGGAGGTATCAATCGGTCAGATAGCCCAGGCAATCGCGGAAGTCCGCCTGGGTGAGTATGTCATCGAGCAACCAGTTGAGGCAGGCGACACGCTGCTGGTTCCGGCAGGAACGACCCACGCGATCGGTGCGGGAATCCTGCTCTATGAGATTCAGCAGGCAAGCGATGTTACCTTCCGGATGTATGACTGGGGGCGGCTTGACGATAACGGGCATCCACGTGAACTCCATGTCGAGAAATCACTGGCTGTCGTGAAACCAGACCTCCAGGCACGTCGGATCCACCCGCTGCGGCTTTCGCAAGGCAGACAGATGCTGGCGGCATGTCGATACTTCGCCCTGGAGCGATGGGATCTCTCCGGTAAGCTCCAGGAAATCCCTTTCGACGGTGGGTCATTCCGGCTCGCAAGCTCGATCAGCGGCACAGCGACATTGACAGCAGGTGGCCAGACAATCGAGCTACCAGCCGGACAGACAGCGTTGATTCCAGCGAATGTTCGGGAACTCGCGATTTCCGGGGAAGGCTGCTTGCTTGTCAGCTATGTGCCGGATCTCCAGCAGGATGTTATCGAGCCACTTCGTCACGCCAGCTACTCAGATGATGAAATTGCGGGATTGGCAGGAATGCTCGACCATCTCCAGCCAGCTGACTAGTTGTAATTCACTTGAATCGAAACTACCCGTTCGGATAGTGCACGTCGATCCCCTGTCGAGTAACGTTAGTTGGAGCACGGCCCCGGCGCCGTCTATTGCTGGATGCATCACTTTACGCGATGGAAACGGGAAACATTTACTTCATGCCTGGTCGAGGAACAAGAGAAAAACCCCGGAATGGACGTCAGGAGCGTCGACCGAAGTCAGGATTGTCACCAGCCCTGCTAGCGGCACTCGTGGGCGGGGTAGCAGTGGTGTTCGTTGTCGCTGCGCTACTCTTCTGGCCCGGGAACGATGCCGACGCGGCGTTCCAGCCAGTCGAGTCAATTGAGTATGAACAGAGTCCGAATCATATACACGGCATCGGATACGATTCGGACAGCGAACGATTGTATCTTGCCTCACACTTTGGGCTCTTCGCCCTCGGGGGCGACCAGTTGCATCAGGTCGGTAACGAGCGATCTGACTTGATGGGATTCTCAATGAATCCTGACGATCCGAGCGAACTTTTCATAAGCGGACACCCGCAGGGTGGCGGGAATCTCGGCCTACTGCATTCAACCGATCAAGGGCTCAGCTTCGAACAGATCTTTACTGGCATCTCCGACGAGATTGTCGATTTCCACGGAATGACAATCAGCGCAGCCGATCCGGACAGATTCTATGGCGCATTTATGGGACAGATCTACCGAAGCACCGACAGGGGAAGCAACTTCACTGCGGTCCGGTCGGAAAACCTGTCTGAAACAGGTCTGTGCTGGGGAGTACCGTGCCTGGCGGCAGGAAGTGGCGAGCCGGACACTGTCTATGCCGGCACCGAGGAAGGCTTAATGGTCTCGGACGATGGTGCGGAAAACTGGCAGCTACTGACGGACGAGCTCGGGCAAGTGGCCGCGGTAACCGCCGATCCGAATAACCCGGACCGCCTCGTTGCCTACACCGAAGCGATGGGGGTGGCAATCAGCGAGGACCGAGGCCAGAGCTGGGAATCCCGCCAGGGGGACATGCCCTCCTCCGCGGGCGGGGTGGTCTTTGCCATCGCACTTGATCAAAGCGAGTCCGACCACCTGTTCGTTGCGACAATGAACAATGAGGTCTTCGAAACGGTCGACGGTGGAGAGACTTGGGAACGGATCGTCTAACGGAAGATCGATCGCTATCCTACTTCTTACGAAGCTCCTCGTAGGTCCAGCCCAGAACCGCCCCATAGACGATGTGCCTGGAAACTTCCTGCAGAAACGGCACCAGTCGATTGAACGGCTCCAACGTCCCTCGCTTGATCTCCGGGTGAATTCGATCGAGCACAGTGATAATCGGCCAGAGCGCCATGTTCTCTGCCAGCCCGAACGCGGTTCCCTTCAGCCAGCCGGGTCCGGGCACTTTGTGCTCGACATGGGCATAAGCCGCCCCGAGTGCCGCGCCGTTGAACAGATGAATCGCGGTTCCGAGCAACGGCCAGAGCCGGCGCCCTCCGGGAACCATCCCGGAGAGCAGTCGCAGGTCATTCGATTTATTGCGAAACAGCGCCAGATCGAAAGCCATCGCGATCAGAAACGCGACCCCGGCAATCAGGCCGGCAACGATTCCTGCCGCTGAACGGTGAGCTGATTCATCTCGGCGCATCAGGCGGTCTCCAGCATGGAGAGCGGCGTGCTGAGCTCGAAAATTGGCGGCATCGACCGCTTGTGCGCCGTTCTTGCCACCATCGTCCGCACCTGCTTGACGCGATCCACGTCGAACCGGCTCGTATCAACGCCCTGTTCAAGCGCTTCCAGGATAGCGTCAAGCTCTTCGTAGGTAATACCCATCTCGTCTTCATCAGTTTGACCGGCCCAGAGACCGGCGCTGGGCGGACGGTCGATGATCGCCTGCGGAACGCCGATCCCACGCGCCAGATCCCGAACCTGATGCTTGTAGAGTGCTCCAAGCGGTAGCAGATCAACTCCCCCGTCACCATATTTGGTGAAGTAGCCGACCATCAGCTCGGTCTTGTTACCGGTGCCGGCGACCACGAGGTTGTTGGTGTTGGCGATGTGATAGAGCGTCATCATGCGCAGTCGGGGCTTGAGATTGGCGACTGCCAGGTCGCTCCCCTCGGGCAGTGTGTCAAGCATCGCGCTGAATGGAATCTCGAGATCAATCTCCAACGATGTGATTCCGAGCTGACTGGCCAGCATCCGGGCATCTTCAACATCAGCCGGTTGCGAGCGCGCCGGCATGATTACGCCGGTGACACGGTCTGGCCCAAATGCGCGCGCGGCGAGCGTTGCCACCACGCTCGAGTCGATACCTCCGGACAGGCCGACCGCGACCCCCTCCGCTCCGGCTCCTTCAACCTTTTCCCGTAGCCATTGTTCGATCACTTCAGCAAGTGTCGCCATTGACATGCTCCTCCATCACTGAGAATTCCCGCAGCCGATCAGTTCGCGTTGCCCAGATGATAGCAGTTTCAAGATCATCGCCTGCCTGAAGAGGGCACTCGCCGTCTGAATCGCGGGATGAAAATTGCAATCGAAGGCTTACAATACGCAAGCAGACGCACGGCGACGATGATGGGTTGAAGGAGGAAGGTGTTCCCGGTCGAATGGATTTGATAACTATTCTGCTCCTTGCCGCCGGCCTGGTGTTGCTCGTCGGTGGGGCAGAGATTCTCATTCGTGGCGCCACACGTCTCGCGCTGGTGCTGGGTATTTCGCCACTTGTCGTCGGGTTGACCGTGGTTGCCTATGGGACCAGTGCTCCCGAAGTAGCGGTTACGCTGCAGGCGGGCTTCGCTGGGGACACCGAACTGGCACTCGGGAATGTCATCGGTAGCAATATCGCCAATGTTTTGCTTGTCCTGGGGCTGGCTGCGCTGGTAGCACCACTTATCGTACGGAGTCAGCTTATCCGCTTCGATGTTCCGATCATGATCGGAGCTTCCCTTCTCCTGTTCGTGCTCGCGCTGGATGGTTCGATCGGCAGGCTCGAGAGTGGTGTGCTTGCGGCGGGCGCGTTCATCTATAGCGGAACGGTGCTCTACATCGGAACCCGGAAGAACCCGGACGCGGTTGCCACCGTCGACGTTCCTGACGATGAAATCCAGGTCGTTCGCACCGGCAAACGCGGCCTTCCAAAGCATTTACTCTATGTGGGCGCCGGGCTCGGTCTTCTCGTGCTTGGCTCCCGGTGGCTGGTCAATGGAGCGACTGAGATCGCGACGGCACTTGGTATAAGTCAGATGGTCATCGGGCTCACCGTCGTGGCGATCGGCACCTCGCTGCCGGAAGTCGCCACATCAATGATCGCGGCGTTCAAGGGGGAACGTGATCTCGCCGTCGGAAACGTCGTTGGCAGCAATATCTTCAACATCTTTCTGGTGCTGGGTGTGGCAGGGTTCATCGTTCCAGTTGACATTCCGGTTCCCACCGCTGCGCTGAACTTCGATTTGCTCGTCATGATTGCGGTGGCGATTGCCTGTTTGCCGATATTCTTCACCGGCGGAGAAATCGCCAGATGGGAAGGAGCACTGTTCCTCGGTTACTTCATCGCCTATACCAGTTATCTGGTGTTGCAGGCCCAGGAACATGACCTTCTTTCGACGTACAGTCAGGCGATGCTCGGGTTCGTTCTCCCGCTGACCGGACTGACGCTTATTTTGCTGGCAGTGCGAGGATTTCGGCACAAGCGACAAGCCGATGAACCCACGAGTCAGGGTGAGTGACGCGAGATACTTCATCCGTTACATGATTCACAATAGCTCTTATCGAGAAGTTCGGGGTGTGGTAGCCTCTAATCTGGCATGTCTCCAATAGGAGTGGGGGTCCCCTCATTGGGAGTGCCTTGAGCTGAGGTTCGCTTCTCAGTTTTTTGCTTCAGGGAGTTGGACCAACGTCACCGGGGTAGGCAGCTCGATGGGGATTCTTGTTGCAGTTTTATCGGGCTTCGTGGTGGCCATCCTGGCGCCATTGCTCACACGTCTCTTCGGAGACCGTGTCGGGTGGGTCATCGCATTACTCCCGCTCTCGATCAGCATCTACCTTCTTACACTAATACCGGATCTGGCGGACGGCGGAGCCGTCCGGGCGTCCTACGACTGGGCTCCCGGTCTCGATATCTACCTCTCATTTCAGGTAGACGGGCTGGGCCTTATCTTCGCGCTGATGATCAGCATCATCGGCACGCTCATCATGGTCTATGGAGGAGCCTACCTTCAGGGGCATCATCATCTGGGCCGCTTTTACCTCTTCATTCTGATGTTCATGGCGTCGATGCTCGGACTGGTGCTGGCCGACAATCTGATCGTCTTCTTCATTTTCTTTGAGCTGACCAGCATTACTTCGTTTCTTCTCATCGGTTTCGAGCACGAAGGCAAGGAATCACGCTATGCTGCTCGTCAGGCGCTGATCGTCACCGGCGCCGGGGGCCAGGCTCTGATGGTCGGGATCCTGATGCTGGCGGTTATCGGAGGCAGCTGGGAGTTCTCGGCGCTGCTCGAAGAGGGCGACGCCATCCGGGATCACGCGCTCTACCTCCCAATGCTGCTGCTGATTCTCGCTGGGGCGTTTACCAAATCGGCTCAGGTGCCGTTTCACTTCTGGCTACCGGGCGCGATGGCCGCACCCACACCAGTCAGCGCGTATCTTCACTCCGCAACGATGGTCAAAGCCGGCGTCTATCTGCTGGCCAGGCTGAATCCAACGTTAGGCGGCACTGACGCCTGGCAGTACACGCTTGTTGTATTCGGCGCCGCCACGATGGTGCTGGGGGCCTATCTAGCGGTTCAGCGGACCGACCTCAAGCAGGTGCTTGCCTTCACGACCGTCAGCACGCTCGGTCTGCTTGTCATGCTTATCGGGGTTGGATCCGATATCGCACTGGAAGCGGCACTCGTCTATCTCGTCGTCCACGCCCTATATAAGGGGGCGTTGTTCCTTGTCGCCGGGACAATTGACCACGAAGCGGGTACACGGGACATCCGCCAGCTCGGCGGATTGGCCAGACTTATGCCGATCACCGCCGCCGGCGCTATGATCGCCGCGGTGTCGATGGCCGGCGTGCCTCCGGTTTTCGGCTTCATCGGCAAAGAGCTGGTTTACGAGGCCTCGCTCGATTTCGAGACATTCTCGGTTGTGCTGGTCACACTGGCTGTCGCGTCCAACGTCCTGATGGTCGCGGCAGCAGGCATTAGCGGCGTCCACCCGTTCTTCAGCGAGCATCGCGAATCACCCAAGCACGCCCATGAGGCGCCCGCCGCGTTCTGGCTCGGGCCACTTGTTCTTGGCACGCTCAGTCTCGGCTTTGGACTTCTTCCGTGGATTGTGGACGAACGCCTGATCGTACCGGCCGTCAGTGCAGTAGCGGGTGAGCCAGTCTCATTTACCCTGTATCTCTGGCACGGCTTCAATATCGTGCTGCTGTTGAGCGCGATCACGGTCGGACTGGGTGTTGCCCTGTATCTCTTCCGGGAGAAACTGCGAGAGGTCACCGGCCGGACAATGGCGCTCGGTCGCTACGGAGCGGAGCGTGCCTACGATCAGTGCCTCGTCGGACTGGAGTGGTTCTCACGGATTCAGACACAACTCCTGCAAAGTGGCTACCTGCGCTATTACCTGA
>JBBDTL010000101.1:0-7185 GCA_040904465.1 Thermomicrobiaceae bacterium
TATTCGGACGCAGATAAGCGGCCAGATTGATGCCCGATATAACGCGGAAGACTACTTGCAGGCTTGAAATGCCACTCCGGGCGATGGTGACCGGTGATACCCATCTGAACCAGCGGCGGGACTGGTTACCGCGAATACTCGTCGACGCGATGATTGGCGCAGATCTCATCCTGCACACTGGAGATATCTGTACTGTTTCGAGCAAGGCATTATTTGACGCCCATGGCCCCGTTCTGGCGGTAGCTGGCAACAACGAGGACGATCAACTTGCCAACTCGCTGCCGGATCGGATTACACTTGATGTCGGAGGGCGATCGATTATCCTGATCCACGGGCATCTGGAACCGGGCTCATCAGCGCGAACTGCGGTTCAGAAATCCTATGCCGGTCACAGCGATATCGTGATTTATGGACACAGCCACAAGCCACAGTGGGAGGAGGTGACGGGAACCTGGTTTCTCAACCCCGGTTCTCCAACGTACAAACGGCGTGAGCTGCAGTTTTCATTTGCCATACTCACGATTGCTGAGGATGGTGAAATCGATGTCAAATTTACGCTATTCGACGAGCAAATCTAACCGGCGGCGTATATGAACGCTGGCCAACCTGTTTTTTTGATGCGGAGTAATGACAAATGACTATTCAGAATCTTCGGATTCCCGGACCCACACCGGTCCCGCCGACTGTGATGCAGGCGATGCAACGTGCAATGATCCCTCACCGCGGTGACGATTTTCGTGAACTTCACCGGGGTCTAATCTCGAAGCTCCAGACTATTCTCGGTACCACAGGTGATGTCTACGTGATTCCGGGAAGTGGCTCAGTTGGCTGGGAGGCGGCCATCGTCAACACCCTGGGTCCCGGCGATGAAGTGCTGGCCTTTATCATCGGGGACTTCGGGGTTCGCTTTGCGGCTGTGGCGGAGCAGTTCGGTCTTAAAGTACACCGCATCGTTGTGGAGTCTGGCAAAGCTGCGCGACCGGACCTGGTTCGAGACGAGCTTCAGCGACACCCGGAAGCAAAGGCCGTTCTGTACACCCACAACGAGACATCAACCGGGGTGACAAACCCGCTTGACAGAGTTGGTCCGATTGTTAGAGATCACGGGGCACTTCTGTTTGTGGATGCTGTCAGCTCAGCTGGCGCTATCCCGATTGAATCAGACAGGTGGGGCATCGACGTGCTCCTGACCGGATCTCAGAAAGGGTGGATGTGCCCTCCGGGGCTGGCGATGGTTTCGGTAAGCGAACGCTCGCTGGAGCGAGGTGAATCGGCTCGATTCCCCCGAGCCTTTCTCGATTTTCAGAGTTGGCATTCAAGCATCGCAAAGGGTGACACCCCGGCGACCGCACCACTGACACACTACTTCGCACTGGATGCCGCCTGCGACCTTATCCTTGATGAAGGGATCGACGCCCGGGCTGAGCGACACCACTCGGTCGCCCGTATCACCAGGCAGTCGCTGGCGGATTCAGGGTTCGAACAGTTCGCCGAGGAAGATGTTGCTTCGAGCACCGTAACGGCGGCTCGACCCCCGGGAACGATTGGCGCGAAAGATTTGGTCAATCAGGTGCGGGAGCGGTATGATATTGATGTAGCTGCTGGGCAGGCAGACCTGAGTGATGAAATCATCCGTATAGGACACATGGGATGGTTTGAACCTGAGGATATTGCCCGGGCAGTTGACGCTGTCGTGGCCTGTACGACAGTGACGGCGGAGTAATCGCAGGGTTCGTATATGCCTTGCGTCCCTTTCAGGGACCGTACTATAATTATGGAGAACGTAAAGAGTCAGGCCGTTCCCTCAGCCGTATCGAACGGAAGATACCGTTTGGTGCTGCACGTTTACGACGCAAGGATGGTGTATGTCTGGAATCGAAGAACACGTGAGCGAGAATTCGGTGACGCCGGAGGATGGCGCTTCGCTCATGGAGCAGTTCCTCAACGACCCGGCCCACGATTACAAAACACTGACCTATGGCCAGGTTATGGAGGGCGAAGTCATGTTCGCTGACCGGGACGA
The DNA here is from genome assembly GCA_040904465.1 of Thermomicrobiaceae bacterium. GTDB lineage: Bacteria > Chloroflexota > Chloroflexia > Thermomicrobiales > Thermomicrobiaceae > SLMJ01. The sequence goes on from JBBDTL010000101.1 coordinate 2,024, forward strand.
GATCCTGGTCGACATTGGCTCAAAGTCGGAGGGGATCATCCCGAGCCGGGAGTTCTCCACGCTCACTGATGACGAGAAGGAAGCGATCTCGGTCGGTGATTCCATCCTCGTGTTTGTGGTGCAAGCTGAGAATCAGGAAGGCCAGGCCGTTCTTTCGATCGATCGTGCCCGCCAGGAGAAGAGTTGGCGATTGCTGCAAGAGCAGCATGAAGCGGCCGATACGATCATGGCTGAGGTCACTAATTACAACAAGGGCGGGCTGCTGGTCAATCTCGACGGCGTACGCGGGTTTGTCCCGGCCTCGCAGGTTACCGAGATTCGCGGTGGTGACGATGGCACCAAGCAGGCGGACATGGCCCGATTGATCGGGACCAGTCTTCCGCTGAAGATTATCGAGATCAACCGACATCGCAACCGACTGATTCTCTCAGAGCGCCAGGCGGTCCAGGAGAAGCGTGACTCGATGAAGGAGCGCCTGATCGAGGAGCTCACTGAAGGCGAGACTCGCACTGGACGTGTCACAAGTATCTGCGACTTTGGCGCCTTCGTCGACGTCGGTGGTGCTGACGGACTGGTTCACCTTTCCGAGCTTTCCTGGAGTCGAGTCAAGCACCCGAGTGAAGTGCTCTCGGTGAACGAGGAAGTCGATGTCTACGTTCTGGGAATCAACGCCGACGAGAAGAAGATCGCGTTGAGCATCAAGCGAACGCAGCCGGAGCCCTGGAGCCAGGTAGCGACCAAGTACGAAGTTGGTCAGCTTGTCAGGAGCACGGTTACTCAGCTCGCAAACTTCGGTGCATTCGCACGGATCGAAGACGGCATCGAAGGTTTGATTCACGTTTCGGAGCTCTCCGAGCAGCGGATCGGCCACCCGCGGCAGGTTGTTGCAGAAGGTCAGGAACTCATTCTCAGGATTATCCGGATCGATCCTGCAAGGCGTCGCATGGGGTTGAGTCTTCGTCGGGCGCTGGAAGCGACCGATGAGGAAGTAACGACAGCCCTCGGCGAGGAAGCTGTCGAGCTGAAGCACCAGTTGCTCGCCATTGAGATCGAGCCGGACGAATCAGAAGAAGCCCAGGCTGGAGATGGTGCGCCTGCCGACGAAGCGGGCGATGCCGAACCCGCAGCAGAAGCTGCTGCGGTCGATGAACCCGAGAGCGGCGAACCGACTGAGGCGAGCGTCTCAACCGAGGATGAACCGACGGGCGAAGCTGACGAAGAGCCGGCACCGGCCGGAGAAGAAGCCGCTTCGGTTGAAGCTGACCCAGAGTCGGCACCGGCCGAAGAGGTTGCTGCCCCGGAATCCGCGGAGAGCACTGATACCGAAACGACTGAAGCCGAGGCTGAAGCAGAACCCGAAAAGGCCGAAGTTGAGGCTGAAGAGACAGAAGTCGAGGCTGAAGCAGAGCCCCAGGAGGCCGAAGCGACAGCTGATGAATCCGAGCCTGCGGATGCTAGCGACGAAGAGGAAGATACGCAGGCCGATGATGGTACGGAACGAGCGAGCAATTAGCAGCTCGACCTGCCAGCTCCCCGCACATCAAGAATATAGCCGTGATATACATTAAGCAGGTATGTCGCGGTCGGCGCAGCCCCCACCGGCATTGACCATTCGGGGGTTCGCTGCTTCTTAGCATTGCGAACGCGGCAGGGATGGCCACGAATTTGCAGAGTGGCTCTGCAGGATTTGATGGCCTTAGGAGTGAAACATGGCAGACAAGTTTGAGAAGTTTACAGAACGTGCCCGCAAGGTCCTGACACTCGCTCAGGAGGAAGCGCATCGCTTCAACCACAATTACATCGGAACCGAGCACCTTCTTCTCGGACTTGTTCGAGAGGGTGACGGAGTCGCCGCGCGCGTACTGGCGAACATGGGTGTGCAGCTTCCTAAGGTGAGAAGCGCAGTCGAGTTCATCATCGGTCGTGGAGATTCCATGATCGTGGGTGAGATCGGACTGACACCGCGCGCGAAAAAGGTGATCGAGCTGGCAGTCGATGAAGCTCGCCGCCTGAACCACCACTATATTGGAACTGAACACCTGCTTCTCGGATTGGTTCGGGAAGGCGAAGGCATCGCCGCAGGCGTGCTTGAGAGTCTCGGCGTGAGCCTTGAAAAGGTGCGCCAGCAGGTTATGCAAGTTGTCAGCCAGAGCAGTGGCTACCAGCAGAAGGGTCAGCAGACCAAGACTCCATATATGGACGCGCTTGGCTTTGACCTCACGGAAGCCGCGACGGCGAATCAACTCGATCCCGTTATTGGCCGTGCCAACGAGATCGAGCGAGTGATGCAGATTCTCTCGCGCCGGACCAAGAATAACCCGGCTCTTATCGGCGAACCTGGTGTTGGGAAGACCGCGATTGTCGAAGGTCTGGCTCAGCGCATCGTTGCCGGGGACGTTCCGGAACCACTTCAGAACAAGCGGGTGATCGCACTCGATATCGGAGCACTGGTCGCCGGTACGAAATATCGCGGTGAGTTCGAGGAGCGTTTGAAGAAGATCGTCGCGGAAGTCAAGGAGACTGGCAGCATCCTGTTCATCGACGAGCTGCATACCCTCGTTGGCGCCGGGGCGGCCGAAGGCGCGGTAGATGCCGCGAATATCCTGAAGCCTGCACTTTCACGCGGTGAACTGCAGACGATCGGCGCGACGACGCTCGACGAGTACCGCAAGTACATCGAGCGGGATGCCGCGCTTGAGCGCCGCTTCCAGCCAGTTCAGGTTGAAGAGCCGTCCGTCGAAGAAACGGTCCAGATTCTCGAGGGGCTGCGCGAGCGCTACGAAGAGCATCACAAGTTGAAGATCAGCGATGAGTCGCTCAGTTCGGCAGCAAGCCTGGCGTCTCGATATGTTACCGACCGGTTCCTTCCCGATAAAGCGATCGACCTGATCGATGAGGCATCGTCCCGCGTGCGGATGTACCGATCAGCGTCGCCACCCAGTCTGAAGGAAGCGATGAAGGGCCTGGAGTCACTGCAACGTGAGCTCGACTCCGCGGTGTCCGGCCAGGAATTCGAACTGGCGGCAGACCTTCGCGACCGGGAACGCCAGCTACAACGGCGAATCGCCGATCTCGAAGCAAACTGGAAAGAAGAGCAGGGCAGCGATGTCCCTGAAGTAAACGAGGAAGACATCGCACAGGTCGTGTCCATGTGGACCGGTATCCCGCTGATGCGCCTGGCCACTGAAGAGTCAGAACGGCTGCTTCAGATGGAGGAAGCGCTGCACGAGCGAATCGTCGGCCAGCACGAGGCGATCACTACAATGTCGAAGGCGGTCCGGCGAGCGCGTGCTGGTCTGAAGGACCCGCTGCGGCCGATCGGTAGCTTCATCTTCCTTGGACCGACGGGTGTCGGCAAGACACTTCTGGCCCGGGTGCTGGCCGAATTCATGTTCGGTAGCGAAGATGCACTCATCAAGATCGACATGAGTGAGTTCATGGAACGTCACGCAGTCGCACGACTGGTCGGTGCACCCCCAGGATACGTCGGCTATGAAGAAGGCGGACAGCTGACCGAAGCGGTCCGACGCAAGAGCTACTCAGTGATCCTCCTCGATGAGATCGAGAAGGCCCACCCCGAAGCGTTCAATATGCTGCTGCAGATTCTGGAAGATGGTAGCTTGAGTGACGCCAAGGGACGCCGGGTCGATTTCCGCAATACTATTCTGATCATGACGTCGAATGTTGGCGCTGAGATGATTCAGAAGGAAGGCGGTCTCGGCTTCGCGATCACTGAGAACGAAGACGAGAAGATCCAGATGGAGTACGAGACGATGAAGGAGAAGGTGCTTGCTCAGCTCAAGACCACCTTCCGGCCCGAGTTCCTGAACCGGATCGACGGGGTGATCGTGTTCCATCCTCTGACGACGGTCGAAATCCGGGAGATCGTCGATCTGGAACTCAAGCGCGTTCGTGAGCAGCTCCATGCGAAGGAAGTGGAGATGGAAATCACTGGCGAGGCGCTGGACTTCCTGGGTCGTCGAGGTTATGACCGCCAGTATGGTGCACGGCCACTCCGGCGGCTGATTCAGAACCTGATTGAGGATCCGCTGGCAGAGGGCTTGCTGGAAAGCCGATATCAGCCGGGTGACTCGATCACGATCGATGTTGAAGATGATCTCCTGAAGCTCGATAAGAACGAAAGCGGCGCGGAAAAGCTTCAGCCAGTCTCTTCCTGACCGATCGGTTCGACAACATGGAGTCATTACTCAACCGCTGGCATCCTGGCCAGCGGTTGAGCTATTTCTGGTAGGCTGTGCGCAATCACGGTAACCTGATCCATCCTTTTCACCGACCCTGACCAGAAAGACATCAGCTCATGCCAAAAACGCGGTCGAAATACGTCTGCCAGCAGTGTGGCCACGAGAGCCCCGGCTACTATGGACGCTGTCCCGATTGCGGAACCTGGGGTTCAATGGTCGAGACAGTTGAACCCGCCCGCCCGGCGACACGCCCGAGCCAGGCGACGAGTTTGACGACGGGGAGTACCCAGGCGGTACGCCTGGCCGAGATTAGCGGAGATGGACAGGCACGGATTCCAGTCGGGATCGATGAATTTTCGCGTGTGCTTGGAGGTGGGCTTGTTCCGGGATCGCTGATACTGGTCGGCGGCGACCCGGGTATCGGGAAATCCACTTTGCTCCTGCAAGTCTCGACGCTGCACAGCGCCACCCAGGGAACGGTGCTGTATATCTCGGCGGAGGAATCACCCCAGCAGATCAAGCTCAGAGCCCAGCGCCTCAATGTGACGCCGGACGATTTGCTCGTTATGGGCGAGACCGACCTGACGCAGGTGCTCGCCCATGTCGAATCGGTCAATCCTGACCTGATCGTTGTCGATTCGATCCAGACGGTGTTCATTCCTGAACTACAGTCCGCGGCCGGAAGCGTCGCCCAGGTGCGTGAATGCACGTCCAGGTTGATGCATTTTGCCAAGCGGACGGGGGTGCCCGTAATGATTGTCGGGCATGTGACAAAGGAGGGGACGATCGCCGGTCCCAGGGTGCTGGAGCACATGGTCGATGCTGTCCTGTATCTGGAGGGCGACCGTTATCATCAGTATCGTGTTCTCCGCGCGGTAAAGAACCGGTTTGGTTCAACGGATGAGGTTGGCGTCTTCGAGATGACTGACGGCGGAATGCGGGAAGTCGTCAATCCTTCTC
>JBBDTL010000102.1:0-1211 GCA_040904465.1 Thermomicrobiaceae bacterium
TCGATGATTCTGGTGACAACACCAGCGCCGACAGTCCGTCCACCTTCACGAATCGCGAAGCGGAGTCCCTCTTCAATGGCAATGGCGCCAATCAGCTCCACCGTCATCTCCACGTTATCTCCTGGCATCACCATCTCCACGCCCTCAGGCAGCTCGATCTTGCCGGTGATGTCCGTTGTCCGTATGTAGAACTGCGGCTGATACCCCGGGAAGAATGGCGTGTGCCGTCCCCCTTCGTCCTTGCCCAGTACATACACCTCGGCCGCCACCCTGGTGTGGGGGGTAATCGATTTCGGCTTCGCCAGCACCTGACCACGCTGGATGTCCTCACGGTCAATTCCGCGCAGCAGACACCCCACGTTGTCGCCAGCGACACCCTCATCCAGGGTCTTCTGGAACATCTCGACACCCGTGACCACCGTCTCGCGGGATGGCTGCAGACCAACGATCTCCACCGTCTCGCCTGGCTTCACCACGCCCCGCTCAATCCGGCCTGTCACCACGGTGCCTCGACCCTTGATCCCGAATACATCCTCAATCGGCATCAGGAACGGCTGATCAATCGCTCGCTCTGGCGTCGGAATGTAATCATCCACCGCCTGCATCAGTTCAATGATCGGCTGATACGCCTCGTCACTGACATCGGTCGACGCCGACTCCAGCGCGGCCAGTGCCGAACCACGCACGATCGGGATCTCATCGCCCGGGAAACCGTTGCTTGTCAGCAGTTCCCGAACTTCCAGCTCCACCAACTCCAGCAGCTCCGGGTCATCCATCATGTCGCACTTGTTGAGAAACACCACCATCGCCGGCACCTCAACCTGTCGGGCCAGCAATATGTGCTCGCGCGTCTGCGGCATCGGGCCATCTGGCGCACTTACCACCAGTATGGCACCGTCCATCTGCGCCGCACCAGTAATCATGTTCTTCACATAGTCCGCGTGACCCGGGCAGTCCACATGTGCGTAGTGACGGTTGTCCGTCTCATACTCCACGTGAGCAATCGCGATCGTGATCCCACGCTCGCGCTCCTCCGGGGCATTGTCAATCGAGTCGAATGTCCGGAAACTTGACGCGCCCGACAAGCCCAGCGTCTTGGTGATCGCCGCGGTCAGCGTGGTCTTCCCATGGTCAACATGACCAATCGTCCCAATGTTGATATGCGGCTTGTTGCGCTCGAACTTCTGCTTGCCCACTGTTTCTGTCCTCCA
>JBBDTL010000103.1:0-7166 GCA_040904465.1 Thermomicrobiaceae bacterium
ATAGCGGCGGCAGGCTCTGGTGCCCCATTCAGCTTGATGACTGCCATAATCGTTCTGGGTTCTACACTCTTGTTGACTGGAATAATTGCTCGTGGTCAGATCGACGGGGCAACTCGGGATTTTGCGTTCTCGATCGTTCCGATCATCTATGTTGGACTCCCGCTGGCTCATATGCCCTTGATTCGGGATCTCGGTGATAGTGATACATCGGGCTGGCTACAATCAGTAAACGGTCTGTCGCTATCTCAGACACCGGCTGAAGGGCTTGGCTGGCTGGTTCTGATTGTCGCGGCAACCTGGATGACCGACAGCGCGGCCTATCTCGGTGGGCGAGCTCTGGGTTCACACAAACTGGCGCCGATTCTCAGCCCGGGCAAGACCGTTGAAGGCGCCATCGCTGGCGTGATCTTTGGTGGATTGACCGGAGCAGGTGCCGCAATGCTACTTGGTCTTCCGATACCCTGGTACGCAGGCATGGCGATCGGGCTGCTCGTCAGCGCCCTGGGGCAAATGGGAGATCTCGCTGAATCACTACTCAAGCGGGATATCGGGGTGAAAGATATGGGCGATCTCATTCCCGGCCACGGTGGTGTTCTGGACCGAATCGATGCGCTGCTGTTTACCTTGCCGGCGGGCTACTACCTGATTCTCCTGGTGACGGAAGTGAACTGGCCATGACCACAAGACTCGCGATTCTCGGCTCCACCGGATCAATTGGCAGGCAGACACTTGATATTGTTCGAACACTACCCGAGCACTTTTCGGTTGTCGCGCTCGCCGCGGGAAGTAATCTTGACCTTCTGGATCAGCAGGTCCGGGAGTTTTCCCCAGACATGGTTTCGACCACTACTCCATGCGACCCGCAACGCTACGCCCAGTGCGACGTGCTCCGCAACGATGAAGGGCTTTCAGCGGTCGCGACTCATCCCGAGGCAGATATTGTTGTCATTGCGACTTCTGGTCATAGCGCCATTCGGCCAACACTGGAAGCACTATACGCGGGGAAAGAGATCGCGCTGGCCAACAAAGAGGTAGTCGTCTGCGCCGGTGAGATTCTGATGCAGGCCGCCCGCGAGTGTCGGACAGAAATCCGTCCGGTAGACAGTGAGCACAGTGCCATCTGGCAATGTCTGAAGGCAAGAGGCGGAACCGATGACGTCGAGCGCATCACGCTAACCGCATCGGGCGGAGCGCTGAGAGACCTCCCGTTAGGCGATCTTCCGGCGGTAACGGTTGACCAGGCGCTCAACCACCCAAATTGGGCCATGGGGCCAAAGGTCACGATAGATTCCGCCACGTTGATGAACAAAGGGCTTGAGGTAATCGAAGCTCACTGGCTGTTCGGGATCGAGTACGACCGGATCGACGTCGTTATTCACCCCCAAAGCCTGATTCACTCGATGGTGACGTATTCGGATGGATCGACACTGGCACAGCTTGGCGTCCCCGATATGCGAGTGCCAATTCAATATGCGTTGACACACCCCAACCGGATCGCGTCTCCCGACCGTCACCTGAAGCTCTCTGAGTTGGGAATACTTGAATTCCGCGAACCGGATCGCCACCGGTTTCCTGCTCTGGAGCTCGCGTACCAAGCGGGGCGATCCGGATCCACCTACCCCACGGTGCTTAGCGCCGCCGATGACGCCGCTGTCGACGCGTTTCTCCAGAACCGGATCAAATTTGGAGATATCACTGCGCTGGTTGAGAGAGTCGTCAGCCAGCATCAACCTGAAACGAGTCCCCTAACGCTTGATTCTATCCAGCACGCTGATGAATGGGCTCGAGGATATGCGAAAACGCTCATCGCACAACTTCAGTAGCCGTGTGGTAAATATTTCGCCAGCGTTTTCATTGCATTATTGTTCACGGGCCAGAGTGAGCCCGAAAATTCTGCGGCACCCACTCTGCTGCATCGCTCCGGCGACGGCGGCGAGGGTTGCTCCGGTTGTCATGACGTCATCGACGATCAGAATCGATTTATCCGTGAGGGCGTGTGCTTTGGTTTCATCGAGTTCGAACGCCTCCTGGAGATTAACAACTCGCTCCCGGGCAGTAAGCTGCACCTGTGGAACGGTGTCGTGAACGCGTTCAACCGGATTTACGACCGGGACGTGCAATGCGTCCGCAAGGCGATCAGCGACGATTGCGGACTGGTTGAAACCTCGAGAACGATAACGGCGAGGGTGAAGCGGAACCGGGGCGATCAAGTCGATCTGCTGCCCAGGGAAGACGGCCTTTACCCGGTCCCCCAGCCTGTACCCCAGGTCATACCCGCGTTGATATTCCCCGTTGTACTTGAAGCGCTGGATTGCGCGTCGCATTGGCCCCTCGTACACGAAGCCCGCACGCACGCGCCGGAGCTTCCGGGGGAACAACTGGGCGCAACGCCAGCATTGCCACCGATGCACACCGAGGCGACCGCAACGCTGGCATCCGGGTGGCTCAACCTGGCGAAGGAGTTTCGTACACTCTTCGCAGATCCAGTGACCAGATCGTCCACACCCGGCACAAGTCGCTGGCAGAATCGCTCCGAGCACAATCCCCGGTACGTGTGATCCAATCTGACGCACGAGCGACCGGAGTCTCGACCAGTCCATCGGATAATCCTCAGGTAGTGACTTCTATCTGGTCCCCGGCTTTCGTCCCACTCGCCTCAATCGTTCCCGGAGGCAGTTCAATCACCCATTTGGATCCGGTGAACACGGGTCCGACTCGCCAGTGTCTCATACACTGATCGGCACGAACCACACGGCCTGAGCGATCCATGTAGAGGACATCGATCGGAAAACGCATCCAGAACGAATGGATCGAACTGCACGGGTCAATGATCAACCCCTGCCCTGGCTCAAGCCCGGCAATGAACATCAATCCGCGCCCACGCTGCCAGAACGATCGCGCTTCGCGCACCCGGTCACCCAGAAGACATTCGCGAGTTATGTTCTGTACTTTGACGTTGCCCATTCTGTCCACGATTCCAGTCTAAAACGATTCGAGAAGACGGGGAACCGCCGGGCCCAGCAGGATGATATAAAGCGCCGGGAAGATCAGGAACACCATAGGAAACAGCATCTTGACCGGGGCCTTGTGCGCTTGCTCCTCAGCCCGTTGTCTTCGACGCATCCGCATCTGCTTGGATTGCACTCGCAGCACCTGAGAGATACTCACACCGAGTTGATCTGCCTGGATCATCGATGACGTGAAGACATTGAGATCGTCAACGTTGATCCGTCCTGCCATCTCGCGCATCGCCTCTCGGCGTGATTTGCCCATTCGGATCTCCGAAAGCATCCGTCCGAACTCCCGGGTCAGCTCGTTGTCCCATTTCTCGATAACCCGAGCGAGAGCCGGATCAAAGCCAAGCCCAGACTCAACACTAATCGTAAGCAGGTCGATCGCATCTGGCAATGACATCTGCACTGACTTCTTGCGAGCAGAGATGCGGCGTTTCAGCCAGAATCCGGGAAGCATATACCCGAGCAACAACATGAACGCGCTGAGTCCGATTCCCATCAGCAAGTTCGAACCACTGAGGATAAACAGCAGCAGCACAATTCCGCTCAGGCTGACCGCGGTGATGACTCGTATCCCGAGATACTCCGTCGGCCCGATGCCCGACGGCGACCCCGCTTCCACCAGCTCCTGGCGAAGGCTGTCCATCGCTGAGCGTGGGGTGAAGCGCCGGCCTATCCGCGAGAGACGGCGTAGAACCGGAAATACAACGCGATCCTGAAACGGTTGTTCCATCTCGAGCTCGGCCAGCGAAGAGATCTCGCGATGACCATACTGGTTGAGCCGTTCCTCGATCACGATGTCCTGATTCGCACGCCGATATCCCAGTACGACAAGTCCAAGCGAGCAGACGATCAGAAGTATGATTGCGATGGCGATAACTTCACCGGTCATGATGGCTGAACCGTTTCTCTCATCTCAGACTTCAATTTCAACGATCTTCCTCATAGCAATGAACCCGATGCCCATCAGAATCACTCCCAGGATCGGAAGACAAATCCACGGCCAGACAAACAGTCCACCAATGTACTCCGGGTTGATGACGTAGAGAAACACCGCCACGCCAATAGGGAGTGCTGTAATAACATACCCGGAGATCCGCCCCTGGGATGTCAGCACCTGAATCTCACCTTTGATCCGAACGCGTTCCCGGATCGTCTCACCCATCACATCAAGAATCTGGGCCAGGTTACCGCCGACTTCGTGCTGGATATTGATCGCCGTCACCAGGAGATCAAGATCCTCGCTCGGCACTCGTTCAAGCATGTGCTGCATAGCCATCTGCGGGCTGATCCCGAGCCCCACTTCCCGGACGACCCGGCGAAACTCAATACACATCGGCTCCGGAGTTTCGCGGGATGCCAGTTCCATTGTCTGGAGCAGGGAGTACCCGGCTCGCAGCGAGTTCGCCATCATCCCGATCGTATCGCCGAGTTGATCGTTGAAACGGCTGGCGCGTTTCGTCGCGGTGCTGGAGACGTACCAGTGCGGCGCCATCCAGCCAAGTACACCAACACCTAACCCAACCAGAACACCGATCAGCGGTTCGCTAAATCCGCGAGCAAGCACGAATCCCAGAGCCGCGGCGAGCACCGAAGCACCCATACGCATCATCATGAACTCACCGACAGTCGTCCGGATATCTGCCCGAGCCAGCAACCGTGACATACTCTTGCCAACATCCCGGTTCTGGACCGCCCTACCGACCCGTTCTGCGACCGCGTTCTGTTGTCGCTCCCGGTCTTCGATCTCAGCTTGCGCAGGGTGATGGCTGCCAAACCGTTCCAAGCGCTCTTCAACATCGGCAGAAGCCACACGGTCACGCTGAGCCATGAACCCGACGATCAACAGGACAACAGCCCCGGCGATCAATATGATGGCGATCGAAAACAGATCCATAGCGATTCTCCGTGTGCGACACTGGCCCGAATTTGTCTCCAGGCTCCGATATGCGAACTAGAACAGGCGCTCGTACGAGGTTCCAAAAATGTTGGGCGGCAGGTAGATACTCTGGCTCTCAAAACGTTCTACGAACTTCGGTCGAATACCCGTCGGCTTGATCGATCCGATGATCTTCCCGTTTTCCTGGCCAGTCTGTTCAAATGTGAACACATCCTGGAGAACGATGACATCACCTTCCATTCCCTGAACCTCGGTAATGTACGTCACCCGCCGGGATCCGTCTTTCATTCGGGATTGGTGAAGCACGAGCTCCACTGCTGAAGCGATCTGTTCTCGAATTGCCCGGATCGGCAGGTCATAGCCCGCCATAAGACACATCGTTTCCAGTCGAGAAAGCGTATCCCGAGGACCATTGGAGTGGACCGTCGTCATTGACCCATCGTGACCGGTGTTCATCGCCTGGAGCATGTCTAGCGTCTCGCCGGATCGACACTCGCCGACGACCACTCGGTCCGGTCGCATTCGGAGTGAGTTCACCACCAGATCCTGAATCGAAACCTCACCCCGACCTTCGATGTTCGCCGGGCGCGATTCCAGCGTCACCACGTGGTCCTGCCGGAGCTGCAACTCTGCAGCGTTCTCGATCGTGACGATACGTTCGTCGGACGGGATGAACGATGATAGCACGTTGAGCATGGTCGTCTTCCCGGAGCCAGTACCACCCGAAACGACGATGTTCAGTCTCGCTTCAACGCATGCCTTCATGAACGTGACGATCTCGGGCGTCAAGGTTCCGAATCGCACCAGGTCATCAGAAGTAAGCGGATCCTTGGCGAATTTACGAATCGTCAGAGTCGGACCGACAAGGCTGATCGGTGGAATGACCGCGTTGATACGTGAACCGTCTGGCAAACGAGCGTCGACCATTGGAGAGCTCTCGTCGATACGGCGACCGAGCGGCGAAACAATCCGATCGATCACCCGCATGACATGGTCATCATCCTGGAACGTGACGTCTGTACGCTCCAGCCGGCCTGCTCGTTCAACATAGGTCTGTCGAGGACCGTTGACCATCACCTCAGTTACGGACTCATCCTTGAGCAACGGTTCGATCGGCCCGAAGCCCAGAATTTCAGCCGAAATCGCCTCGAACAGGCGCATTCGCTCGACACGGGTGAGCACGATACCTTCGGATTCAAGGACCGACGCAAAGGATTCCTCAACTGTCCGGCGGACTTCTTCCTGGTTACCCAGGTCCATCCGTGGATCGAGCTCGGAAATGAGTCGATTCTGAATTCGGCTCTTCAGTTCGTTGAAATTGTCCGATTTCTGCTGAGTGCTGCCGGTCTGCTGTTGCTGTGTCCCGATTGACGGTCGGCGAAGTGCCCCGAGTTCCCCAGATCCGCCGGTCCCGCCGGATTCAGGCTTTTCCACCCCTTGCGGGCGCGTCTGCCCAGTGCCGGCTCCTCGCTGCCCGGAACCTCCCGCCGCCCCGCCAGCCTCACCAGGTTTTTGAGGCGGCGATTTCTGGGCTGTTCCCGAGAGATCCTGGGTCGTACCAAGACGCTTTAGTAGTGACATTCCCGTTACCCCTCTATAAAGGCTGATATCGGGCTGCTCGAGTCGGTATCAACCTGTGACTGAATTAGTTCGCTTATTATCATTGGCATTCCTCAGCTCGCCCGGAAGGCTGTTCGCAACCTGGACATCAGTCCGCCACGCGGCGTTTTGACCTCCGTTGCTCCCACTCCGTCGGCTGCTTCAACGTCGATCATGCTGGAAGCGAGCCGCCGAATTTCCTGAGAAATTCGGTGATCCGGGTGACTGCTCACCAGTGGAGTGCCTTCGTTGACGCTGGTCAATACCGCCTGGAAATCCTCAGGAAGCTGATATTCAATTTCCCGCCCCAGATTCTCGGAGACATCCCTGATCGGTATGCCTGAATAGGTGTTCAATCGGTTCAACACCAGCCGGATGCGATCTGGTGGATACCCGAGTAGCGACGCGATTTCCAGGTACTGGGTCGTATCCTTGATCGTTGTCATTTCCAGCGTCAAGAGCAGCAGCATTCGCTCCGAGGCATCCATAATCGTAAGCATCATGTCGTCAAACCCGGATCGGGTGTCGACAATAACATAGTCCGCCATCTGTACCAGGACGTTCAATGCCGCACGAACGTGATCTGTGGTGACGACCTCCGCCTCCTGAGGCGTGGGCGGTGAAAGCAGAACACGCACGCCCGACGAGTGAGT
>JBBDTL010000104.1:0-7162 GCA_040904465.1 Thermomicrobiaceae bacterium
GGGCCGATCTCGCAGGGGAGGACCGCTACCTGGTTGTCGAAGCTGATCGGTAGACATCAACCGCCGTGCCGACCAGGTTGCTCGACAAAAGTCCAAAGCACGTTCAACTCAGCAGTCGGGTAAAACCATGCAATACCTCGGTCGCTACCAATCTTCGCGCACAGCAAAAACCCCGGCGATCATGTGTCGCATCGGGGATTCCGCAGAGATTGTCCGGGAGCATTGCCCAGTCGCGCCTGGTCGCTCTAGGCGACGCGAGCGGGCTTGGTGATCGTGCGCAGGCAGCGGGTGCAGATATTAACCTTCTTCGGCCGCCCATCAACCTGAATCGTTGCACGCTGGATATTCGCTTTGAACATCCGGTTCGTCTTACGGTTGGAGTGGCTGACATTGTGCCCGAATCCCGGGCCCTTGCCACAAACGTCGCACTTACCGGACACACCGGCCCCCTTTACGTCTTCGCATTACGTCATCTAAGATTACGCACCGGAATGGCGCGGCAGGCAACCGAACTGCCCGCAAACAGAAAGAATAGCACAGCACGGTCGCAACATCCACCTCGATGGTTCCGGCCTGTGTACTGGCACGCCGCGTGCATTGATTCCAGTATGCCACTCGCGTTCATTGTTCGCGTACTATCCGTCATTCATGGTTAGATGTGTGCCCAGAGGTGGTGGAATTGGTTCGTGTTTCTCGCAATGGGGGTTGAACTTTGACCGGCAAGAATACGACGGGGGACCACGCCGGGTCCGGCTCCACATCAGGGACCTGCGCCACCACCAGTGAATGCTGGGACGCATTGACTGCAACGCAGGCGCTCCGGGCTGTCGTCCGCTCGTTCGAATCGCATGTGGCGTCAATCAATGCATTGAATGTGTTCCCTGTCCCGGACGGAGACACTGGAACGAACATGCACCTGACGATGGAAGCGGCAGTGAAAGAGCTGGACACCCTTGGCTCTCGCCACCCGGAACGAATCGACGAGCTCATGCCGCTGGTAACCCGGGGAGCGCTGATGGGTGCTAGAGGGAACTCTGGAGTCATCCTCTATCAGATCATCGCCGGTATCAACGAGGGGTGTAAGGGCTCTGAAGTTCTGGACAGCGACTCACTGGTGCGCGGACTGAAGTCGGCCGCCGAACTGGCCTACAAAGCAGTGACCAACCCCGTCGAAGGAACCATGCTTTCGGTGATCAGGGCCGCCAGTGAGGCCTGCGACGCCACCTCATCAGATTCGCTCGCCGGAACACTTGGCATCGCCAGAGAAGCGATGGACCAGGCTGTGCGCAAGACCCCCGAGCAACTGCCGGTACTCAGACAGGCAGGCGTCGTTGACGCAGGCGGTCAGGGATTGCTTACTATTTTCTCGGCGTTGGAGCGGTTCGCAAACGGTGAGCTCGATGAGCGGGAAATATCGCTGGTCAGCGAGCCCCCGACAAGCTTTGCGACCGACATGCACTTTCTCGACCAGGCCGAAGTCATCCATGGAATGGAAGAGTTTGGCTACTGCATCAATTTCACCGTCACCGGCGACGAGCTGGAATCGGTCGGACTGAGAGAAACGCTCGACGCTCTCGGACAGTCCACTGTCATCGTTGGTGACGACTCCATGCTCAAAATCCATACACATTCGGAGCACCCGGGCACAATCCTCGAAGCTGCCCTGACATTCGGCGAGCTGCATGCCATCAGAATAGATAACATGAAATCGCAAACCGAGCGGCTCCTTTCCGAACGGCATTCACTCGTGGAGCCATATCATTACGAAGATGCATCGCACGTTGACATTCCCATCGGGATCGTCGCGGTCGCGTCAGGTGACGGAATCGTCAAAGCGCTCCGTGGAATGGGAGTCGGCGCGGTCGTTGCCGGAGGCGCGTCAATGAACCCGAGCACGGGCGAAATTGGCGAAGCTATCGAATCGCTGGGGAAATCGGAAATTATTCTGCTCCCCAATGATTCAAACATCGTCGCGTCCGCAAATCACGCCGCCGAGATCAGTGAGCATACGGTGCGCGTCATTCCGACGACCTCGATCCAACAGGGGATTGCTGCGCTGGCGTCGTTCAACTTCGATGCGTCACTCGATGAAAACGTCGAGTCGATGTCAGGCGCTGCCAACGACGTCCGCTCACTGGCACTTACCAGGGCGCACCGGAACGTGGAGATCGACGGACTGGAATTTCGCGAGGGCGAGTTCATGGGAGTCATCGACGGCACCCCCCGCGTGACCGGTTCAGAGGCCGGGAAGACCCTGCTGGATCTGCTTTCCACTGCCAACGCGACTGATTTCGAGCTGGCGACAGTATTCGTTGGGGAAACTGCAGAAGAGTCGCTGACGGATCAGATACGAGCGATATTCGAAGAGCAGTACCCGGACCTCGAGCTGGAGGTCACCGACGGCGGTCAGCCACACTACGATCTACTCATCTCCCTGGAATAGTACGCTCACTGCTCAGAGGGAACGGCACACACATGAGCAATGTCGCCATCGTCACGGACAGCACCGCAGACATTCCCGGCGAACTGGCTGATCAACTCGGAATCTCGGTCGTGCCGTTGAACATCCGGATCGGTCGAGACTCATACGAGGATCGCGTCAGCATCATGCCGGACACGTTCATGCAGATGCTGGACGCAGAAGATGAATTGCCTGCTACCGCATCGCCCTCGGTCGGGCGGTTTGCAGGGGAATATGAGCGGCTCGGCGAAACGCACGATGCGATTCTTTCAATCCATGTTTCCTCGAAATTGAGCGGAACCTACGCCAGTGCATGTACCGCCCGTGACTTGTTTCTGGACGGACCGGAAATCCGGGTGATCGACTCTGGCACAGCGTCCATGGGCCTCGGTTTGATCGCGCTGGCTGCCGCTAAGAGGGCAAGCGATGGCGCATCGATCGATGAGATACAGGCACACATCACAGCAATGCTACGCCGAACTCATGTGATTTTTCTGGTAGATACCCTGGAGCATCTTCGACGCGGCGGGCGCATTGGCAGGGCGGCAGAGATAATCGGATCTGTGCTGCAGCTAAAGCCACTACTGAGGATCGAAGAGGGGATCGTCGTCCCGCATGCTCGGACCCGCACCAGGGCACGCGCGGTATCCGGCCTGGTCCATCTGATCGAAGAAGTGCCACGACTGGAATCAGCCGCAATCATGCATACTTCCGGGGCAGAAGACATAGGAAGGCTTGCCGAAACACTGACACCGAAGCTGAGCGAGAACGACCTGATCATCGCCGAGCTCTCGCCAGTGTTGTCAGCGCACATTGGCCCGAAAGGACTCGGGGTGGCCATCGTCGAGGAAGAATAGGCAAGAGCCAGAAACCGGAGAAAGTAGATGAACACTTCATCGCGGCCGGTCCATATCGTTACCGACAGCACCGCCGATCTCACCGAGATCACCATTGGCGATCTCCCCGTGACGGTCGTACCCCTCAGCGTCGACATCAACGGCACTGTCTACCGTGACGCCGTCGACCTCACCAGGGAAGAATTTGTCACCCACATCCGAAAAGGCGCCTTTCCAAAAACCTCTCAGCCGTCACCCGGGGCCTTTCAGGAGGTTTACCGGCCATTGCTGGATGCCGGATACGACATCGTATCTGTTCATATTGCCCGCCAGCTTTCCGGCACATTCAACTCGGCCACTCAGGCGGCCAGCGCGGTCGATGACGGCAGGATCTGGCTGATCGACTCGACGACTGTCTCGATGGGAACCGGCTTCCAGGCTATCGAGGCGGCGGAGATGGCCAGGGATGGTCGATCGGCGGAAGAGATCCACGCCTTCATAGAGAAACGCAAGCATGATCAGCGTCTCTACGCGACTCTCGAAACGCTGGAGTTCCTGCGCAAGGGAGGGCGGATCGGGCGAGCCGCCGCTATGCTCGGTTCTGCGCTACGGCTCAAGCCGATTGTCCGGGTTCATGACGGTGCAGTTGAACCGGTAGAGCGCGTCCGAACGTACCGGCGAGCGCTCAATCGGCTTGCCGGGATCTACGAAGAGTCTCAGCCATTTGATCGCATTGCGGTGCTTCATCTCGACGCCTCGGAAGAGGCTGAAAAGCTCGTGAAGCGGGTACTGGAGATCCAGCCGGATGCCGACGTTGTAACCGGGAATATCGGGACGGTCATCGGCGCCTATGGCGGCCCTGGGCTCGTCGGATTCACCGGACTGGTCTCATCCAATAACAGCGTACACACGGGCTGAATTCGGTAAGATTCCTGCAGCGAATCGATCTCGTCACAGGTGACAGGCAGACGTCCATGGCAGACGCAACGGCAACCGAGTTGACCGAACGTCTGGAGCTACTTCGGAAAATTCTCCGTCTCGAACGGCGGAAACAGTTTGACGATTCCGCAATGTCCGGAGGGCTGGAGGCATTCGTCCGACGAAGTGCCGGGGAAGCCCAGCAATCCGGGAATGGAGAAGCGGTCTTCAACGAACTCGCGCTGGCGCTTGCCGGGTACGACTCACTGAGCCCCGACACTCGCGCTGAACGCATCTCGAACGCAGAGCAGATCATCAGCTCGGTCCCGGGGATCTCCGCAATCGAAGATCCGCCGCCGCCGGCTAATGCTCCTCAAGCAAAGCCGGCGCCAACGGCAGCGCACCGTCCACGGTCGCCAAGGCGACAGCGCGCGGTGAAACTGAACAGTCTGGATGATCCAGTGGCGGCATTGCCCGGTGTCGGGGACAACCGCCAGGAGCAGCTCAAAGCGCTCGGCGTGCGCACTGTGCGCGAGTTGCTCTATCTCGTACCCCGGCGGCATGAAGACTACTCCCGTCTGAGCCCGATCAACAGCCTGCGCTACAACGGCGAGTACACGATTCGCGGTCACGTGACCAGCGTTCAGGAACAGCAGACACGTAACAACGCCAAGATGATCACGGTCACGATCACCGATCAGTCAGGCTCGATACCGGTCATCTTCTTCAACCCCTACATCTTGAATCAGCTCTATCAGGGCGTCGAGATCGCGGTTAGCGGCCGGGTCGAGCGGCAGAGCGGCGGCCCATGTCTGCGAAACCCTGAGTGGGAAAAGCTGGAGGGCGAATCGATCCATACTGGCCGCCTGGTTCCCTTCTACCCGTTAACCCGGGGGCTCTTCCAGAAACAGGTGCGCACGCTCACCCGACGAGCGCTGGATAGCGCCCGGGAACACATTGCTGACCCGCTGACGCCTGCTATCAGGGAGCGCAACAACCTGATGGATCTCGGTTCCGCACTCGAAGCGCTGCACTACCCCCAAACAGGGACCGAACATCGCCAGGCCCGAGCGAGACTCGCCTTCGATGAGTTCCTTGTCTTGCAATACGGACTGCTCCGGCGAAAAGCCGAGTGGCAGAAGCAGCAGGGGCAATCGTTCCCGCCTGATCCGGAGCAGGTGAAGTTCTTTACCGGGTCACTTCCATTCCGGCTGACAGGCGCCCAGGAGCGCGCGCTGAATGAGATTCTCGAAGACCTGGAACGTGACGAACCGATGAGCCGGCTTCTGCAGGGCGATGTGGGCTCAGGCAAGACAGTCGTTGCGGCCGCGGCGGCGTACGTTGTGGTCGGCCACGGCGCACAGGTCGCTATTCTCGCGCCCACCGAGATTCTGGCCGAACAGCATGCCAGGACCTTCGAGCAGATCTTTCGACAGTTACCGTCGTCCAGCCGGCCATCGGCTGCGTTGCTTACCGGAAGCACGCCGGCGGCCCGCCGCAGGGAAATCGACCAGGGGCTGGCTGATGGTTCACTCGACGTACTGATCGGCACGCACGCGATTCTCGAAGAGCACGTTGATTTCCAGCGGCTCGGACTGGCGATCATTGACGAGCAGCACCGCTTCGGCGTCCGGCAACGCGCTCGTCTGCGTTCCAAGGGACTCAACCCGGACATCATGGTGATGACCGCAACACCGATCCCCCGGAGTCTGGCGCTTGTGCTCCACGGAGATCTTGACGTCTCCATCATTGACGAGCTCCCTCCCGGACGGCAGAAGATCCTCACCCGCCGAACCTCGGGCAGAAAACGGCCGGAGGTCCACCAGTTCATCCGCGAACAGGTCCAGCAGGGCAGACAGGCGTTTATTATCTATCCGCTGGTCGAAGAATCGGAGCGGCTTGATGTTCGCGCAGCGACGACCGAAGCCGAGCGACTGGACTCGGAGGTGTTCCCGGATCTGCGAGTGGGATTGCTCCATGGGCGAATGAAACCTGGCGAGAAAGATCATGTGATGACGCAGTTCCGGGACCATGAGATCGATATCCTGGTGGCGACTTCCGTCGTAGAGGTCGGGATTGACGTGCCAAATGCCTCCGTAATGGTCATCGAAGGGGCGGAGCGGTTCGGACTGTCTCAACTCCACCAGTTCCGCGGTCGTGTCGGGCGTGGCGCCGCGAAGTCCTACTGTATCCTGGTTACCAGTGACGATGCCGAGTCGGGAAACAGCCAGCGCAGGCTGGACGCCATCGTCGAAACGCAGGACGGATTCAGGCTGGCTGAGGTCGATCTGGAGCTGCGTGGTCCCGGTGAGTTCTTTGGAATGCGTCAGAGCGGTATCCCCGAGCTCGAATTTGCCGTGCTGGGCGATATGATTACGTTGAACTCGGCGCGTACCGAGGCTCAGCAGATCATTGATCACGACCCGGAACTCGATCTCCCGGAACATTGCGAGCTACGGGGAGCGATTCAACGCTTCTGGATCGATGGTATGGGCGACCTCAGCTAACCGCAACGACCACAGATTGGAACTGCATGTCCTACTGTATTCTCGAGGCCAGCGTCACGACCAGCCAGATCAGCTATCCGTTTCAGGCCGGATGGCTGGAAACACCGGACTGGCTGATCCTCCGGGGCCGGGTGACAGACGAATTCCTGTCGGACGGGAGCGCCTGCGCGCTGGTTGATGCGCTCGAGGCGACACGCTATCTCGACAGTCATTCCGTCGTCGCCGATCTCGCACTGGTTTCGAACCACCGTGGACCGATCGGGATGCGGACAACCCAGCGCCCGGATGAGGTTGAGCATGCGACCGTGCAGCTCGGAGATGTCAGCAAGACTGCCGAAGGGCTCGCCAGGGCAACGGTTCACCATTTCTACGGGATCGACGTCGTGGACTGGAATCGCTCGCCGCAGTCAGCCGAGGTGACAATTGTCGAAGATGCCGAC
>JBBDTL010000105.1:0-7159 GCA_040904465.1 Thermomicrobiaceae bacterium
GTGGACTTCACTGCCGTTGCGGAGGTCGAGGATCATATCCCAGTGAACCGCGGACTTGTTGGACGACCCGCTCTGGGGATAGCCGGCTCCAACCGCCATGTGCAACGTTCCGCCGATCTTCTCATCGAAAAGCGTGTTGCCGGTGAATTCCTGGATCCCCTTGTTGGTGCCGAACGCGAACTCGCCGAGATAGCGGGCGCCCTCGTCGGTATCCAGCGTGCTGATCAGATACTCCTCGTTCTTGTCCGCGCTGGCGTTGACGACCTTGCCATCCTTGAATTCCAGCGTGATGCCCTCTACTGAGCGCCCGTTCATCGTGCTCGGGAAGGTGAATGAGACGTGCCCGTTGGCCGAGTTTTCGATCGGGCCGGTAAAGATCTCGCCGTCCGGGAAATTGTGCTTGCCGTCGGCATTGATCCAGGTGCGTCCGCCCGTCTGCACCGTGAGATCAGTCCCCTCGGACCTGACGTGGATCTCATTTCGGGTTGAGAGCCAGTCGCAGAGCCGCTGTTGCTCAACGGAGATCTCTTTCCAGCGGGCGACCGGGTCCGGATCGTCGAGCAAGCCGGCACCGTATACGAACTCCTCGTACTCGGCCAGCGACATCTCGGCGTCCTGGGCGTACGCCTCGGTCGGAAAGAGCGTCAGGACCCAGGCGAGATCGCCGGTGGCCGCCCGGTTCATCATTGCCTGACGGACTTCTCCCCGGGCTTTCTGGGCGAGCCGTTGCCGAGCGGGGTCAACCCCGGTGAGCGAGCGGGTGTTTGTCTCGCTCATCATCCGGATCAGCCCGTCGGCCTCTTCCATGCCCCAGCGTTCAGGGAGTGCGAGATATTGAAGTTGCTCATCGTTTCCATGCTGGAACATCAGCTCGGTGATTCCGGGGAGGATGGCCCGGACCACCGGGTGGCCACCGCGCAGGAGCGTGTACTTATACGCCGCCTGCATTAGTGGGCTGGCAATCGGACCTCCGCTGATCTCGATCACCTGTCCCGGCTGAACATCGACTGAGTACTCGACCATCAGCTTGCCGAGCCGGTCGATTCGTACATCTGCCATTGCGGCATTCCTTCCTCAAAGACGTTGCAGTTCGGCGTCAAACGGTGCCTATTGTACCTGCAAGTCATCCTTCCGACGTGTCCCGGGCGATTCTCAGCACGGTGGTGTCTGTTGACCATGGCGGTTCTGAATAGCCCGTCAAGTACTACGGTCTGCGATACGAAGTACGTCTGAGTCAAATATTGCGGTACGCCAGTGTCGTCTCTGCAGGAGTAAATACTCGTGTCAGGTAAACACAACTCGACTAGGCTTGGAGAAACGGCCAGAAATCGGTTCGTAACGGGGGCATTCATGCAGCCATGTCGAGGTTCATCACAAGCGCACGAGGGGCAGGTACTGATTCTGTTCGCAGTCGCCAGTATCGTGGTGATCGCTTTTCTGGGACTGGCTGTTGATGCCGGGCTGGCGATGTCTGAACGGCGAGGTGCGCAGAACGCGGCCGATGCGGCGTCGCTGGCCGTCGCCCGCGCGATGGTTGATCGCGGGCAGGACAACATTGAAGACGAAGCGACGATTGAAGCCTACCTGACCGCCAATGGCTACGAAGGTGCTGCGTTCGAATGGGAATACACCGACGATCCGGACGGTGTCCTGGTTGAGGTCAGTATTGAGGTCCCCCGAGTCTTTCTCGGCGCGTTCTACGATGGGGAATGGACCGTTGGGGCCGACGCAGTGGCTTCCCTGGATACCGTGCCTGCTGATTACGGACTGATCGCGTTGGATGAGTCTGGCAATGCGATCAATGCAACCGGCAACACGCACGTTCGGGTACGAGAAGGCGGCGTGATGTCAAATGCGGACATCAGTTGCTCCGGCAGTAGCACTATCACGGCGGACACGGCGGTCCACGCAGCGGGTACCGTGCTGGATACCTCAGTCGCATCGATTGCCTGTCATATCGGGGGCGATAGTGATACCTCGTCCGGGCGTTCACCGATCGAGGATCCACTTGCCGGGACACCCGAGCCGCCTGAGCCAACGTTTCCCACGGGCTTGCCGTCAGGTAATTGTGAGTATGTGAACGAGAGCTACAACAGTGTTGCGGTGTGCGAGCCAGGGCGGTACACGAGCTGGTCCTGGAGCAGTGGCTATGGCATCCGGTTTGAACCAGGCACTTACCTGTTTGATACAAACGTGAGTACCAACCCCTGGAGTACCGGTGAGATCGAGATGGTGCCGGGTGGTAACTACAACTTCTACGTCCGAAACTCCACCTGGGAAGTCGCCTCCGGCACGCAGCGGTTCGATATGTCGAGCACCGGCTCGGTCAACATGTACTTTCAGAATTCGATGTTCCGTCTGGCCGGGCCTTCGAATGTCACGCTCGGCTCGGGCCTCTACCATTTCAACGACAGCGACTTCTACAAGACGGCGGGTGCCCGGGCGACCGGTACAGACGTCTCATTCTTCTTCAAGAATGGCGGGTCGATGATCGGGGATGGCTACAATGACAACTTCCATCTTTCGGCCCCGGACTACGAGCTCTATCCTGGCATGCCGCCGCACATGCTCGTCCACGCACCGCCGTCGAATACGAGCTTCCGAATGACGCTAGAAGCAAGTTCGACCAATGCCCTGCTCCGGGGAATCGTCTATATGCCGACCGGGGATTTCCGCCTGGCCGGTAATACCGGCGGCACCTGGGCCGAGGGGCAGTTGATCACCGGGAGCTTTGAGGTTGCGGGCTCATCCAACGGGTTCATCCAGTATGAAGAACTGGTCGAGGTGGGCACTCCCGGCGTCTGGTTGACGCAGTAGACAGAGACGCTCGTCTTTGGTTCTTGTCCGATCGTACTCCGTTCCGAAGTACTTGTGACCACATCATTTCGGGATATCAGAGTAATGTCGACCGGGCAAAATAACCGCTATCATTACTATTGATGATTCGAATTGATTGTTCAGCCCCGGTTTCGGGGTGTTTGAGGACAGCTGGTATGGATCGGCATCGCGGACAGAGTCTGGTGGAGCTGGCGCTCATAACGCCGATTCTTCTGATTATGATTCTCATCTCCGTCGATGGCGCCCGGGTTTTCACTGCGCATATCCAGATCGGTAATGCCGCTCGTGAAGGCGCCAGCGTCGCGTCCCGCAGCACAACAAATGCCTGCGATGAACTGATCGTGCAGAGTGCCGCACTGCAGGAAGTCGGTCCGGCGGGTACGATTTTCGGTGTCGCTCCCACGGTAGACATCCAGTATCCGCCGGAATGTGGAGTAGCCGAGACATGTGAGGACGACCTCGGGTATGCGTGTGCCCGGGTGACCGTCAACTACGAGTTCGACATGTTGTTTGACTTCCCCGGCCTGCCTGGCCAGATTGACCTTGAACGCTCGGCCCAGATGCGAATGCTGGGGGGCGGATGATGAGTCGCCGGCGGACGTATCGTGGACAAGGTATGGTCGAATTCGCGCTGGTTTCGCCGCTCCTGTTCCTCATGCTCTTTGGGGTGATGGAAGGCGGCTGGCTCCTCTTTCACAATCATCAGGTATCCAATGCCGCGCGGGAGGGCGCCCGGTTCGCCGTCGTCAACGGGGCGATGTCCGGAACACTGGCGACCGAGGCCACAGTGACTGTCGCGATCGAGGAGCGGGTCGTCCTGGCGAATCCGGACAGTCTGCAGGTGGTGCTCGATCCCGAGGATCCGGCAATGGAGCCGGGCTCGACCTTAACCGTTGAGGTCGACTACACGCATCAGACCCTGGTGGGGTTCATCTTTCCGAGCGCATCGATCAACCTCAGCTCAAGCAGCACGATGATGGTTCATTACTGATTCCGGACCGGAAAGCAGGCCGCGCAATGGCTCGCAACAGTGAGCATTCAACATCACCAGTCCATGAGGGTCAGGCACTGATCCTGTTCGCCATTTCCAGCCTCGTGCTGATTATGTTCCTTGCGCTGGCGGCTGATACTGGGTTTGCGATGTCCGAGCGCCGGGGCGTCCAGAATGCGGCCGACGCTGCCGCCCTTGCCGCCGCGCGTCACATCGCGCGAGGCAACGATGCAGCGTCCGCCGAAGGCATCGGCGTGACGTATGCGGAGCAGAACGGCTACGAGCAAGGCGACGGGACGGACGTGTCAGTCGAAGTGAATGGTGACATCGTCGAAGCAGTGGTCGATCATGACGTCCAGAGTTTCTTCCTGGATGCTTTTTACACTGGCGACTGGTCAGTCAGTGGGACGGCGCAAGCCCAGGTTCTGCCGGATCCGGGTCCGTTCGCACTGATTGCGCTCGGATTTGACCCCAGCTGTGCTTCGGGGCCCAACGGTTCCGGAATTCAGTTCCAGGGAAATGCCACAGTGAACATCCTGAACGGGTCGATCGGCTCGAACTCCTGCATTCAGAAAATCGGGGGAGCGGGCTCGAACTTTGTTGGCGGCAACATGGAGGCTTTCGAGCATATTGTGAATGGCGGCGGGATCGATCAGCCCGATGGCGCGCATTCGATCGGCGAGGCCAATGAGATTCCGGATCCATACGAGGGCATCACTCCTCCGACATGTACGACCGAGGGCGGAGAATATGAATCTGATGATGAGGAAGACGGCGGCGGACCGGGAGGTGGCGGCGGACCGGGCGGAGGAGATACGATCCTTACCCCGGGCAACTACAGTAGCGGTCTTCCAATTCCTGGCGGTCCAAGTACGATCAATCTCCTGCCCGGTGTGTACTGCATCGATGGAACAGTCCAGAAGAACAATGGATTGATACGATCCGTCGACGCCGACTATCCTGAAACTGGTGAAGTTGGCGACGGAGGCGGCGTTCTGCTGTACTTTGCTGATAGCGGCAGTTTCAAAGTCGCCGGAAACGCTGAGGTTCGACTCCGCACGATAGGGTTACTCGATCCGGAATTCCAGGATTGCACCGAGGCCTGTGAAAAGAACTTCGTAGTGTGGGTGTCGGAGAACTCATGCGACGAGTTCTTCAGCCGCGGGACCAACGGTACCCTTTTCGAGGGTGTTATCTATGCACCATGCTCGCAGGTGACGATGGGAGGCAACCCCGGAACCGAGGTCTCATCAGGCCAGGTTGTCTCGGACATGTTCTCAACCTTTGGGAACGCAACGTTCAACCTTTCGGCGCCGTCGAGCTACGCGGGATCACCGATGCGGATCTTTCTCGTGAGTTGATATGCTCGCCCCCGGATGATTCTCGTCCTTCGGGTACAAGTTCATCTACCCTGTTGAACTTATTGACAGCATGTCTATCCCAATTCTTGAACGAGGATCTTCTACCGTTCGAGCAAAACTGGGCTTCCCCAGCAATGACTCGCGTACCTCCCTCCATATAGGAGCTATGCCTGTACCTGATAGGTACCAATGCCTGATGGCCGAGATCCGAACGGGAACTAGACTTGTGAGAGATGGATTCACGTTCCATCGGTTTGCCCACTCCGGGGCGGAGGACACAGATGTTCCAAGGCAATCACGCAAGTAAATCCCGCGGCCAATCACTGGTCGAGCTGGCAGTGATGTTGCCGATCGCTGTGATGATGCTGGCATTGAGCGCCGATTTCGGCCGGGCAATGACCGCATATATCCAGGTGGGAAGCGCCGCGCGCGAAGGCGCTGCCTACGGCATGCAATCAACCGAAGCATCAGAGGATACGTCGGCGATGATTGACGCGGTGCGCGCCGAGACCACTACCATCTGGGGCGATCCAATTGCAGTCAGTTTTCCGGTCTGTAGTGCAGAAACACTCAACAGGCCGAACGGTGACTCGTACAACTGCGTCGCCGTGACGGTGAGCTATAATTTCCGACCCCTTATCCCTATCTGGCCTATTCCTTCCGTCATTCCCATGGAACGGACTGTTGAGATGAGGGTGGTGAACTGATGCGCCTGTTCAATCCACAGTCCCGCCTCCGCGGCCAGGGAATCGTCGAGTTCGCGCTGGTTCTTCCGATTTTCTTGCTATTGACGCTGGGAACCGTCGAGTTGGGGTGGCTGGTGTATTCCAATCACACGCTAACCAATGCAACCCGTGAGGGCGCCAGGTTCGCAATGGTCCACGGCGAGCGATCAGGGGATGTGGCGAACGCCACGACAGTCAACGAAGTGGTAGTTGATCGGGCTGGACACCTCGGTGGGAACATCGATTCCACTCTTGTCAGCTTCTCGCCGGACGCCGAACCGGGTAGCGAAGTGACGGTCCAGTCAACCTATGACTACCAGCCGCTTGTCGGGATGATGGTCGGTGTGGATCCAATGACCCTGACAAGTGAAACAACCGTCATCGTT
Source organism: Thermomicrobiaceae bacterium (assembly GCA_040904465.1). GTDB lineage: Bacteria > Chloroflexota > Chloroflexia > Thermomicrobiales > Thermomicrobiaceae > SLMJ01. Next base: position 6,302 of record JBBDTL010000105.1, read on the forward strand.
CAGTATTAGAGCGACAACATCGTGTCTTGCGAGACGAAGAGGGCATCATGAGCAGCCGTAAAACGCCGCCTACAATTCCAGTCAATGAGCCAGGACGATGGCGTTCGAAAGAGGGCCAGATTCTGGTCATGTTCGCTGCCGGTCTCATGCTTCTGCTGGGCATGATCGCTCTCTCGGTCGATGGCGGATTCATCATGGCCGAGAAGCGTCAGGTGCAAAGCGCCGCGGACGCTGGAGCATTGGCTGCCGCCAAGGCAAAGCTGGACTACAAGTATCAGCCTGCAGCCGGGAATCTCGAGGCTGTTCAGATTGAAGCTGGCAAGAACTACGGGGCTGAGAACGCCGATACAAGCCAGGACAACGTCATCGTTGATACTTCGCCAGATCCGCTGGGGGAAGACTACGTGGAGGTTACGGTCTCAAAAGATGTCGAATCGTTCTTCCTCCGCGCACTCTACGACGGTGAATGGGGCGTCAGTGCCACAGCAATTGCCGGGATGGAGCCGGTCCAACTCCCTTACGCGCTGGTTGCGCTGCGAGAATGTGACCCACCGAATCCAACTGGAATTGCCGTCAATGGGTCAGGGACTATCGATGTCAACGAGGGCAGCATCATGTCCAACTGTAACATTGAAAGAAGCGGTGACTCGAGCATAATCGCAGCCGATGGTGCGATTGATGCCAATGGAACGATTGATCCCGGAACGCAGTGGGATGCTGGCCAGGGTTTCCGCGAAGGTCGTCCTCAGTTGGTTGATCCGCTCGCAACAACTGCGGCGCCGAGTAGGAGTACCGCCCAGGCGTTGCGTGAAATTACCACGCAGAGCCAGCTAGTGGGTGCGGTTCCTGGATCCAGTG
>JBBDTL010000106.1:0-7153 GCA_040904465.1 Thermomicrobiaceae bacterium
CTTGCTCCAGTCCGGCAACCAGTCCCCCCTCAATGTAGTCAAAACGCTCTGCCTGACCGGCTGTGAACTCATAGTCCGTCAACAGCGAACCGGTTGGTTCATCTGTTGGTTCAGGTGTAGGTTCAACTGTTGGTTCGGGGGTCGGGTCGGGCGTAGCGGTTGATGTCGACTCCGGGTCAGTTGCCTCACCGGATTCATTGACCGCCACCATGTATGGGCTGCGCTGTCCACCATCCTCATTGTCAGCATAGACTGCTCCCAGCGTCACCTCGCCCGCGTCGAAATCTCGCTCAAGAACCACGCGTGACTTGGGGCTCTGCGAGTCTTCGATCACGACCGGTTCGCCCACGCGTTCCCAGTCAGAAAGCCAGGCGGGTAGCGGTTCATCTGCCTGCCAGATGACGGCGACCGTCGCTGGCTGGCTCAGGTGCAGCGTAATCCAGTTGTTCGTAGCTAGAGTTCGAGTCGGTTCATACTGGTCGGTCAGGAACACATCCCAGCCGTCATACGGACCGGCATCGCGAACGGTGCGCGTGCCATAGGGTGCATCTTGCTCCAGTCCGGCAACCAGTCCCCCCTCAATGTAGTCAAAACGCTCTGCCTGGCCGGCTGTGAACTCATAGTCTGTCAACAGCGAACCGGAATCATTAGAATCTTGTTCTTGCTGTTGTGCCAATGCCGCGGTGCTTGCGACTATTAGAATGATGATCGTCGCGACCACCGCGAACCATCGTTGTCCCATCCAGAAAACTCCCAACGTAAAGTAAAATGATACTCCGATCGGTCCCTTCCCTCTGCATCCAGGGTCGACCAGTAATCACAGCTGAAACGCCTCCCTTTCGCGTTCGCCCTGCCGACTGATCCGCCAAATCGCGGACCGACAATTCACCAACGGTACGTGCCCTGTTTGATTCCGCGGGACCGTCAAGGCAACCAAATCAGGACCGCACGCGGGCCAATACTTACACATGCGTAAACACAAGTCCAGATTCTGCTGCAAAAAACCACTCTTCTGGTTGCGCGAGTACCTGTGTTTGGTCCGTACTCATAGTGATTCGCGTCGGTAATTCGTTCTGTCAATCACGTCATAAACGTTCAGGCATCATCCGGGATTATCCTTTGCCGGATCGGCGCGGTTCATCGTGCGCCAGAAGCACGACGCCAACTAGGCCCAGTGCTGATACCCGATTCGGGAAAATCCGGGTCACCCGTGCCGCATTTGGTAGAGCGAGGGACGCGCTGGAAACTTCATGAGGTTCGAAACGATTGCCCAGGATGAACATAGTCTGTGGCTAGTGCACTTGATAAGTTGCAAGAGGGCATCGTTCTGAGTCCGTACCGTATCCAGGCACATTGCGTCGACGGCCCTGCATCGCTGGACGCCGGGATCGGACTGCAGCGATTCAGACCTGCTCGCAATACCTGCCCGATAGGTGATCGCGCTGAACCAGGAACAGCAATATGCCCGGAGTGTCGGGTCATCAGGGGCCGATCAAGATCGAGATACCGAGAGCAAGCGCGAGTTTGCCGTGCATAGCAAATGCTGAACACATGACGTGGACGTTGCCTTAAACATGAAAAAACGGCGATGCAATTGCACCGCCGTTTTTCAAACTTGAGCGGAAGCGACGGGATTCGAACCCGCGATCTCTGCCTTGACAGGGCAGCGTGTTGGGCCGCTACACTACGCCTCCACGTTGTCGAGACGAATAATGCCACGGAGGGGCGGAGGTGTCAAGTGACCTGCGTGATGTTCCGCACAATGTCAGGATTGCTCTTCGGCCGGCTGATTCCGACTGAGAAGGAGCCGAAACAGGTCAATGTCAGCCTGCCCGATAGCCCCGAGCAACCAGAGAAGCGTAGGGAACGACAGCGAGGCGAGAACCAGCCCGGCGATGGTCCCGACAACTGGGATGAGAAGCGCCGCAAGGACACCCATCACTAGCCCGGCAACAGTCGGTTTGCCAAGCAGCCGCAACCAGTCGGGGCGTCCGATGTGCCGGTGCATCGACAGCGCAAGCGGCGTGAATAGCACGAACTCCGTAGCTATTGTGATCGCCGCGGCAGCCATGTAGCCGAACGCCGGTACAAAGATCAGGTTCGCCAGGAAGTTGAAACCGACAGCCAGTCCGAACGCCCCTGAGATTGAACGCTGCTGGTTAGTGGCGATAAGTGCATACTGCGCAACACCATTGACGAAACTCAGCGGTAGAAACCAGATAATCACCCGGAGCACGTTGGCCGATTCTGGAAGGAATGCATCTCCACCGAGGACTCGAATCATCCAGGGCGCCAGGACGATCGTCGCAATGGTGATGGGCCAGGCGATGATCAGGAGAAACCGTGATGCATGCTGAAATGCGCCGAGCAGGCGACCCGAGCCATCGATCGCATAGCGAGAAAGGATCGGAAAAATAGCCAGTGTGAAGTACGCCGGCAGAATGATCAGCATGTTAACGAACTTGTACGCTGCGTCGTACGTACCGAGAGCTTCATCACCTTGTGCCGCCTGGATTACGAACACGTCTACCCTGAAGAACAGATTGAGAAGTAGCGCGTTAAGAAGCAGCGGCCAGGAGGTAACCGCGAACCAGGAAATCTGCTCACGTGTGATCGTCCACGAAGGCAAAACGTCGAGGTGTCGGAGAGATAGGTGATAGGCGCCGGCCGAAATTGCTGTGGCAATAAGCGCGGCGCTTGCAAGGCCAATCACTCCATAGCCGGCGAAGAGAGCTGCGAGTCCGAGACCGAAGCGTGAAAGATTGGTGAAAATGTTGAGGATCGCTGGCAACTCCATGCGCTCGCGCGCGTTGAATACCGAATTGACAGCCTCGCCGTAGCTCCCCGGAATGATCGAAAGCATCATAATAATGATTGCCGCGGCGCTTACTTCTGCCATGTCGAGCCAGGCGAGCCCGCCCATCACGTAGATCACGGCGAAAGGCGCGATCACGCCAAGAACGATGACTCTCATGAGCGTTGAAGCGCCGAGGAGGCTGCCAGCGCGATCAGGATCCCGTGCCGCTTCACGTGTTACCAGGACGCTGAGCCCGAAATCCGAGATCGTCTTGAGATACAGCCAGGTGACGACCGCAATAGCGTACTGCCCGTTACCTGTAACCCCGAGCAATCTCAGAGCGAAGGCAGCGAATACCAGATCCACCGCGCGGTTTGCCAGCTGGCTCATGATGGGGATCGCGCTGTTTTTGGCGACGCGCTGTATCGCGTTCCCGGCGGCAGCGTGAAGGAACGGCATTCCCCACCAGGCAACCAGATACAGGACCGCAGCAAACCCTATGCTAACACCGAGAAAAAGGAGGGGTGTATACTGCCAGTTTTCGATTGCGTCAACCATTCGCCAGGCCCGTCACGCGCGCGATCTGGAAACTACGAGATACCTTTACAGCGTGCATTACAGGGCCACAAGAATGAAAATTGCCAGGCACATGCAGATTATCGGAATGATGAATATCAACCCGAGGACGTAGATGGAAAACTTTGCCCGGCTACTCGGACCGCGCTTCCGCTCACTCGACTGTTCCTCTGGTGATTCGTCAGGATTGTCGAGTTCATCCATCTGCGATCTCCTGGTAGATTTCGAGATGTCGATTTGCCGCCCTGTCCCAGGAAAACTGTGCAGCACGTGCCGTCCCGCGTTCAAGGAGCTCATCTCGCTCCTCGGGGTGCTCAATGAGCCGGGTCATCGCACGGGCCAGGGTTTCGTCGTCTTCGGGCGCCGCGAGCAACGCTGCATCCCCGGCGACTTCCACAATGGCTGGCGTGTTCGAGGCGATAACCGCGGTTCCTGAGGCCATCGCCTCGAGCACCGGCAGTCCGAATCCTTCGTATCGAGAGGGGTAAACCAGCGCGGTGCTAGCTGCGTAAAGCGCCGGGAGCAATGAGTCGCGGATCCCCTGCAGATAAACCACCGGCATTTTTTCGGCTGCCTGGGCGAGCGCTCGCATAATATCTCCAGCGAGCCATCCCTCGCGGCCAACAACAACGAGCGACGCTTCTGGATGCTCCGCGTGTACTCGTTCGAATGCCCTCAAAAGTGTCAGATGATTTTTTCGCGGCTCGACCGTGCCGACGATAATGAAATATGGCCTTCTCAATCCGAGCTGCGCCAGCATTGCCATAATGTCCGAGTAGTCGGGCGGGCTGAATAGGGGATCGGCCGCGTGATGGACCACATCGACGCGGTTCGGCGAAATTTCGTAGTACTCGCAGAGATCCCGTTTGGTTGTCTCGGATACTGCGACTACCCGGTCAGCGCGATCGATTGAACGTGGTACGGCTCGCTCAAGATAGCTTCGAAGGCGAGGAAACGCGAGATGCGGCATCAGCGCGTAGGACAGATCATGCACGGTGACGATGGACGGTGACCGGGATGGCGGAACGACGAAGTCGGTGCCGTGAACCAGAGAGACGTTCCCAATCAGGCGTTCGATACTAATCGGCACGCCGACGCGGTGCCAGAGAAGATTCGACCATCTGGCGGAAACAGGAAGGCGCGAATGGGATACGTATTCGCCTGTTGGTAGCCTCGCTTCTTCTTCAACCCGGGATGTATGCCAGAGAAGCCATTCAGTGTCTTCCGGAGCACAGTTCAGCAGGGCGGCGAACAGGCTTCTGGTGTAGCGTCCTACCCCGGCGATCTGGTTAATTGCCGGAGTGTAATCCAGGGCTATTCGCAAGCTGCTTCCCTCGCCATTTCCATCGCGTAATCAGAAACACGACCGTTCCGATAACCAGTACGCTCCAGTATGCGACGAACCGATCGAGCACTGCCAGCGACGCGGCAACGCTATCGCTAAATCCCATAACCACCGCCGCGCCAACAATTCCAAGTTCGACAAAGCCCAACCCCGCCGGAGTTGCTGGTACTGCTGTCAGCAGGCTTGCAAGCAACGCGATAAACACGGCCTCCGGAATTCCAAGCCCGGCTCCTATCGCCAGTCCTATGCAGTACATGCGAACGCCCTCAAGAACCCAGATCGTCCCGGTCAGACCAACCAGCGAGGGAACCTTCTTGTAGGACATCAGGATGCCCTGTTCCAGACGCAAGTAGTGCGTCATAGCACGTTCGGGGACCAGTTTCCGGAGGTACTCCCGGTAGCGGAAGAGCAAAATAAACCCGATAACAAATGCGAGCCCTAACGCTGCAGCCAGGATCAGCCAGTTGGCAAGTGTGGCAGGCACTCTCGTTCCGAAAACCAGAAAGCCCGTGATCACGAGTAACGTCGCGAGCGCCACGACGTCGGCAATTCGCTCGGCAACGACCGTGCCGAGCGCGGTGCTATAGGGCGTTCGTGACCGGGACTTGAGCAGGTACCCGCGATAGGCATCCCCGAGTTTGGCCGGAAGAAGACAGTTGAAATACCATGAGACCATGTAGATTGCGGCCATTCCGCGCGTTCCGGGCATTTCAAATCCGGGGTCAGGACGGACTTCAGCTGAGTCCAGCAAATTCGACCAGCGTACTGACCGCACGAAGATCGAGCCGTAATAGGCGGCGAAGGCGAGAAGAACATATCCGACATTCGCGTTTCTCAACTGTGAGTAAATATCCCCCCAGTTGAGGTCCAGCCGGCTCATTGCCAACAACACGATTCCAGCGCCAATGAGGAACGACAATGCCGTCCTTGGACGCAGGAGACGCTTCCTAAGGCCGTAGTCATCTTCTTGCAGTTCATCCGAAACCACGTGGGGTTCGCCTGTCAATTTCTCTCCCGGGCGAATGTTCCGGCGGTTGTCGTCCGCATCGCATCAGTCACATCCGAGGAATCGTACTGCATATCGGTACGCTGGGTCTTCCCGATTTCCGTGCCAGGAACTCGGATTAATAGCCTCGTCGCAACGATGGCCAGCGCCCAGATTGCCATCATCTGGATCCCGATGTTGAGCACATGAAGGTTCTCGAAGAAATTGTGGACGGTTAGTGCTGCTGTCATGCCGATGGCGCCGATACCGATGGCCCGGGTAAGCGGATCAGTCGATCGATACGCCCGCCAACCGATAAAGAACGCCGCACCGAGGAACAACAGGTAAAAGATCAATCCTGCCAGACCCGTTTCGGCGAGTGCATGAAGATAGTAATTGTGCGCATGGCCCTGTGATTCGAAAAACTGGGGATGGACGGAGTACTCAGTGAAGCGCTCGTTAAAGTTGCCAATCCCGACGCCCAGCCACGGATTTTCGAGCCACATTGCCATAGCCGTTTGCCAGTGCGCCAGTCTCTCAACTACCGCGAAGTTGTCGTCAGTAACCGTTGCACCACTGATGTCGCGAATCCGGGCCTGGTCGACGAGTTGAATAAACCGATCTTCCAGGACCGCCAGGACAGCGCCAGATGCTCCAAGTAGAGAAATCAGGCCAAGTCCAACGGCTGACGCGATCGATGTGATCACCGCCCGCCGACCGAGCAGGACGATCATGACAACCAGTCCCGCAATCGAGCCGAGCCATCCGCCCCGAGAAAAGCTCATCGCGATTCCGAGCAACCCAGCGGCCGCCCCGCCAGCCAGAATCGTCGTTTGCGCTGCTCCAATCAGGAATTCGCGGCGCTCGTCGCTACTACGCAGGTACCCGCGAACCCTTGATACTCGGTAGCTGGCAAACTGCGTCCAGAGTTCCCCGAGCGACCAGATCGTGATTGGTATGAGCGGAAGCGAGACCATCTCAAGATACGCCGCATAGCTGTTGGGCATCCCGAACGTTCCAAATGCCCTGGAGAATCCGCCGCCTACCTGGAAACTTGATGGCCCCATGCCAAGAATCGCCTGAACGACGCCCATGCCTCCCTGAAAGATTGCGAGCGCGCCCATCGATATCAGGATGGCGAGGACCATTCTTCGAGAATCTACTATCTGGAGCACTAACCAGAAGGAAAAAACAGCAACCAGCCACCGATAGAGCTCTGCGTACCCCAGACCGAGTGATGTCGCATTCCATAGTGAAAGGACCATCACCCCCATCAGTGCTAGTGGTGCGACCATGAACAATGATCGCTGAAGATACTTGCCCCGACGGATAAGAATCAGCGGAATTAGAGCTCCAGCCACGACGGTGGCAGCCCGTGTCGCAGTTATTGGGATTCCCTCAGGGATCGGGATTGCATCTTGCACAGGCACGCTGGCGATCAATCCGAGCG
>JBBDTL010000107.1:0-1204 GCA_040904465.1 Thermomicrobiaceae bacterium
ACGAAGAAGACGGGGAAGAAATGGTTCCAGCAGCCGGTAGCATCGGCGGGATTGGCACCGAATCCGTAGCGCTGATGATTGCGTTCATGGGTGGTGCAACCCTTGGAACCGGACTCCTGGTTCGCCGACGCTTCGCTCAGGTCTAGCCTGAACCGACTGACGAGAATCCGGGGGCTGTCATGGACAGTCCCCGGTTTTCTTGTGTCTGGCTCTTTCATCACCGTCGCAAGGGTGCAGCGCATCGTCCAACGCGCTACAATCAGGTCGCTGTGACCGTCACCGAACGCGCGGTCGCTTGAGCGCTCGTACTGTCGGGTCAGGGAGGTTGTCAGCCATGTCGTTCCTGCGCAGAAGCACGACGTCAACACCGGATAAGCCACAACGCAGTGAACCGAGCACACAAGGTGCGATGCTGATTACGCTCAGATCGGTGCCTCGACATTATCATGCGCTGGAGCAGGCGATTGAATCGACCGGTGAGGCGACCGTGTACTTCGGTGAAGCGCTTGCCTACATTCGTGGCAAGGGTGTCGCCCTGTTTCGGATCGAAACGACCGGGACCGACTTCGTCGACGAACTTTACCGGCGGTGGCGCGAGCTGGAATGGCAGGAAGCCTTCAAGTTCGATATTTCGCTCTACATCCACAACACCGAGTGCGTAGACAGTCTGCGCGGGTACTCCCCTCGCCAGGCAAAAGAGCTCATCAGAAAGCACGCCCCCACGTTCGAGCCGAAGTAAATCGCGCCTACGAGTTGGCCATCAGCGGCAGGAGCAGCGTCTCCCAGCGGTTCGCGACCTCGTCGCGCAGACGCTCCGTTGTGACGATCCGGATCATGCGCCGATGTTCCTCATACCGCTTGAAATCCGAATCTTCCAGCCCGACCACATCGACCCACGGCATCAGATTTCTGAATCCGACAGGCGGACGGTCAAAATGCACCCAGACAGATGTCTTCCATTTCTCGGGTTTGGGAAGATCAATGAGGATTTCATAGTCGCCGATGTCGATTCCCAGTTGACGGGATAGCTCCAAGCTAATCCGCTGCTCGAGCTGGCGACGCCCCCCAGGGTCAAAAAACAGATTGCCAAGATACCCATAGAGATCGGACGCTCGCGCACTGATCTCGACCGCTCGCTTGTGAATCGCCCGGGATTCCAGCGACTCGACAAGGTGCTTTGTCGCAGCCGGCATATCCGGCTGTC
>JBBDTL010000108.1:0-7060 GCA_040904465.1 Thermomicrobiaceae bacterium
CTCGGGTTGGCAGCACGCTGCCAGCTTCGTTTTGTCATGAGACGCCGAAAGGGTGATTGTTTTGCCGAATATCAAGTCCGCAGCCAAGCGAGTCGATGTTTCCGAGCGCCGACGCCAGCGCAATCGTGTCTTTATTTCTGCTGCCAGGACACGTATCCGTCGCGCTGAGAAATTGATTGAGCGTGGCGATGCAGATTCTGCAGCGCTCGCAGTTGGTGATGCAACGAGCACACTTGATCGCGCCGCGAACAAGGGCATTATCCACCGGAACAACGCCGCCCGGCGCAAGTCACGGCTGCGAAACAAGTTCAACGAGCTGGTAACTGCCGGCTCCAGCGAGTCCTGAGTCCTGATCAACTCGCTTTTTCCCTAGCTTCGGTAATTCCACCCTGGCCGCCTGCAACGGGCGGCTTTCTGTGTGAATGCAGCCGCGCTCGGCAAGTCCTGGTGTTCTGAGGCTATCGCCGCCGGGCGAGCCCGGCCACAAGCGACGCCAGTGCGTTCTCAGGCTCGTAGTGACCTTGTTTGATACCAAAGTCCGTGTCTCGAATGTCCCTTAGCGCCCAGGTGAGATCAGCACGCGAATAGTTTCTGGCTGACCTGCCTGCCTGCCTGAGCCGACCCTCCGTCAGGCCCGAGCGTGCAGCGACAACGTCGTTTGTTCGTCCACGAGCAGCGTTGACAACAGCAAATGTTTCAAATTGAGCCGCAAGCTGAGCGAGAATCATCTCTGGCGGCTGACCTGTCTCCAGCGCAAGCTCCAGTTGCTTGATCGCCCGCGACTGATCGCGATCGGCGATAGCGTTGCTCAATCCCCAGATATCGAGCGCGTCCGCATTTGGCACCAGTTCGGCGATCATCGCGCCAGAGATATCAGCTTGATGGCCGGCGGCAACGGCGAGTTTCGCGAGCTCGCTGTCGAGTCGATACAGATCCGGTGGAACATCGTCACGCCGAGCGGCCTGTCGCCAGGAGCCTGGAAAGAGAGCTTCCACCAGCCGCGTCGCTGAGGCACCGTCAATCGTCGCACCGTATAATCTGGCGCGATTACTGGTCCAGTCAATGAGCGCACGTCCACGCGGGACATTGATCCGTTCGACCGAAATGCTCGAGACGTAGCTCCTCAACCGCTTCTCATCCGTCGCCGATAGCGATTCCTCAACGATAACGACCCAGACTCCAGGTGCCACTCCAGTCAGGATCGAAAGGGGATCTGCTGTTGAATCGGTTTTCGAGGACTTGCGCCGGCGACCACCAGACGATGGAGTCACCAGATTGTGACAGACAACGAGCCGATCGGCGCCGAAGAATCCCGGACTTCCGATGGCTGAGGCGACATCTTGTATGGCGCCACTCGCTGCTTCGAACGTTGAGGTACTGAGGCCGCTGGAATCAATAGTTGCGCGAGCCGCAATTATCCGCTCACGAATTTCGAGACGGTTATCCCCATGAAACACGGTAACAGGAGCAGTCAGCGGATTTCCGTTCACGTGATTTGCTCCGTGGAGTGGAAAAGAAGTGGAAAAAGGAAGAGCCCTGCAACTGACGCACTGCTAAGGTCTTGAACCTGCAAAAGCAGGTGGGTGCCGCAACCCCGGATCCCACGAGACCCGCTTAGCAGCTCCCGTTTGTTATCTCACGTTGGCTCAACACACTATCCGCAATGCGTCGAGTTCAGGACTCAACCGCAGCTATCTTACCACCGGCCAAGGGGAAGCTTCAAGCGGATTTAGCTCATTTGTTCGAGGTCGCGATGGCGCGTCTATGGCTTGCCGTTGTACTCCGCTAGCCTTAGAATGCCCGAGACAGGAGGGAGCAAGGAAAATGCGGATTGCAATGACGCGTAAGATTCCAGCGGTCGCATACGAAACACTGAAAACCGCAGGGGAGGTCACGGTCTGGCCGGACCAGTTACCCCCGTCGCCAGAGAAGCTCGTGGAACTTACCGATGGCTGTGACGGCGTTCTTTCGACGTTGAACGATCGAATCGATGCCGCCTATCTCGATCAGGTTCCTTCAGTGCGCGTAGTGAGTAACTTTGCGGTCGGGTTTGACAATATCGACGTGGATGCCTGTACCGAACGAGGCGTCGCAGTCTGTATTACGCCGGACGTACTCACAGATACCACCGCTGATTTTGCATTCGCGCTGTTGATGGCGACTGCACGGCGAGTTTCGGAGTCTCATCAGTCCATCGCGCGCGGCGAGTGGAAAACCTGGGAGCCGCTCGGCTATCTCGGCCAGGATGTTCACGGATCCACGCTTGGCATCGTCGGTATGGGCCGTATCGGCGTCGGGATGGCGAAGCGTGCCGCCGGATTCGATATGACCGTCATCTATTCCGATGTGTTTCGAAACGAGAGTGCAGAGCAAGACCTCGGTGTCACCCACGTTGAGTTTGAGGAGCTACTGGCGCAGAGCGATTTCATCTCGGTTCACGTTCCGCTGACGCCGGAGACCCGGAAGCTATTCGGCCCGGCTCAATTCGAGGCAATGAAAGACAGTGCAGTACTGATTAACACGGCTCGGGGACCGGTAGTTGATACCGATGCACTGGTTGAAGCGCTCAACAGCGGCAAGATCTGGGGAGCGGGCCTGGATGTGACCGATCCGGAACCGCTTCCAGCGGACCATCCGTTGCTCAGCATCGATCGTGCGGTCATTGCGCCGCATATTGCCAGCGCAAGCGAAGCGACCCGTTCGCGAATGGCTCAACTGGCTGCGGATAACGTCAAAGCAGTCTTGACTGGTGCTACCCCGCCACGTTGTCTCAACCCGGAAGTTCTTTCGCGTGACTAGGCGCTTTGACGAACGCTCCCCCCGGGAGCGGGTTGTCATAACAGGCATGGGGATCCATTGTCCGATCGGCCAGAGCCGTGGCGAGGTCTGGGCATCGCTTGTCGAAGGTAAGTCAGGAACCGGGCCGATCGCCCGGTTCGACGCGAGCGATCTGGATTCACAGATAGCGGGGGAAGTTTCAGGGTTTGACCCGCGCGTGTACCTGGGTGCTAAAGAAGCGCGACGAGCCGATCGGTATGTCCAGCTCGCGGTCGCGGCAGGCCATGATGCCTGCGAGCACGCCGACCTTGAAATCAACGACTCGAACGCTGATCGCATCGGTGTGCTAATTGGCACTGCTATGGGTGGCATGGAGACTATCGAGCGCGAGCTTGGCGTCTTGACTGAACGGGGTCCAGGACGGGTGAGCCCGTTCTTCGTGCCGATGTATCTCGGAGACATGGCGAGCGGCTATCTATCGATTGTGCTGGGGGCCAGAGGGCCGAATTTCGCCCCCTTGTCGGCCTGCGCCAGCGCAGCGCACGCAATCGGAGAAAGCGCAGAGATGATCAGACGCGGCGCCGCAGACGTGATGATTGCAGGCGGATCGGAAGCCGCGGTCACCCGCGGATCGGTGGCCGGATTCGCGGCCCTGCAAGCGCTCTCAACCAGGAACGACGAGCCAGAAACGGCCAGCCGTCCGTTTGACGCCACACGCGACGGGTTCGTCATCGGAGAAGGGGCCGGAGTGCTCGTGCTTGAGTCACTGGCGCATGCGATTGAGCGCGGCGCAATGCCACTTGCTGAGATTAGCGGTTACGGCGCGACCGCCGACGCATCTCATATCGTCCAGCCGGACGCTGAGGGAGCAGGCGCCGCGCGGGCAATGCGTATCGCAATAGATCAAATCGGCGTGGAAGCGGGCGAGATTGACTACATAAATGCGCACGGCACCTCCACACCGATGAACGACCGCCTGGAATCGTTGTCGATTTACACGGTGTTTGGCGCGAATGGTTGTCCACCAACAAGTTCGACAAAGGCGCTAACCGGACACCTGTTGGGTGCCGGTGGCGGGATCGAAGCCGTATTCACCGTCGAAGCGATCCTCCACGAGACGCTGCCGCCCACGTGGCACTATGAACATGCGGACCCCGATTGCCGCCTCGACTACGTTACCGACGGTCCCCGATCCGCGGTGATCAACCACGCAATCAGTAACTCGCTCGGCTTTGGCGGGCATAACGTTTCGCTGGCAATCTCACGGTTCAACGACGAATAAACGTCGAAGGCGCACCCCCGGGTGCGCCTTGTCAACTTGCATCACTGATCGCGGCAGTGTGATCGCTCGTCGAGCCTAATCGAGGTAGCCGCGCAGCGTTTCCGAGTGCTGCGGATTGCGTAGCTTGCGCAATGCCTTGGCTTCGATCTGGCGGATCCGCTCGCGCGTGATTCCGAATTCCCGGCCGACCTCTTCGAGCGTGCGGAATTGACCGTCATCGAGCCCGAACCGGAGGATGACGATGCGGCGTTCACGTTCCGTGAGGCGGCACAGGGCGTCAGTAATCTGTGTCTTGAGCAACTGCTGAGACGCGAGCTCGAGAGGAGGAGGCAACGTCTCGTCTTCAATGAAGTCCCCGAGAAAGGCATCACCTTCCTGGCCGACTGGCGCTTCCAGAGAGACGGGTAGCCGCGATGCATCCAGTACCTGCCGGACCTTCTCCTCGGGCACATCCATCGCCCGGGCGACCTCTTCTGAGGTCGGTTCGCGTTCAAAAATCTGCTGGAGCCGATGACCGGTCTTTTTCACCCGGTTGATCGTCTCGCCGACGTGTACAGGGAGCCGGATCGTGCGACTCTGGTCAGAGATCGCCCGGGTAATCGCCTGACGAATCCACCACGTCGCGTACGTCGAAAACTTGAACCCTCGACGATAGTCAAACTTGTCAGTGGCCTTCATCAGCCCGATGTTGCCTTCCTGGATCAGATCGAGGAAGGAAAGGCCCCGCCCGACGTATTTCTTGGCAACGCTGACGACGAGCCTGAGATTGGCTTGAATAAGGTGGGATCGCGCCTGTTCGCCATCGTCTTTATCGGCGTTGAGCTCGAATCGTTCGGAATCAGTCAGGTAGTCACCCGTCTTGATACGCTCTTCAGCGATAAGCCCGCGTTCCATGCGCTTGGCAAGCCAGACTTCCTCCTCCATGTTCAGCAAATCGGTGACGCCAATTTCCTGAAGGTAGAGCCGTACTGAATCACTTACTCCAGCGGCGAGAGCTTCCTCGGCGATTTGCTTGCTGTCCGGAATTGACGTAGCAGCGGGGTCTGGTACAGGGTGGTGACCGTTTCCATTGAATGACCAGCCTGCGCGGATATCGACTCGTCCATTGCTCGGTGCGTCGTCCAGGACTTCTATGCCATTCTCGATCAGGCTATGGTACAAATCGTCGAGTAATTCGACGTCGTCCTCCGGGTGAGGAAACGCAGCAATGACCTCGTCTGACAATAGATACCCACGGTCTTTGCCTTTTTCAATAAGGCTGGCTTCCATAGTACCCCCACCCAGACTCACGGTGCCCCGCAATTGCGTTGCACTGCCGATACACAACAAAGCCCCACGCATAGCCGCACGGGGCGTCATCAGTTACGTTCCGACGAGAACCGGAAATCTATTGAATTCTGAAGACGAATGACAGAACATTTATGACCTGACCCTTACTCCCACGCTGATTATAGCGCGCCATCATGGCAAAATCAAGCGGCGGATTTACGCGTTTCGTTTGATGGGATTGAATGAATTTCGTTGACAGTAAATGATGTAACGCTCGGCATTGATCCAGGAACCGCACGGCTTGGCTACGGAGTGATCCGTGGCAACGATCCCGCACGATCACTTGAGTTCGGCGTGGTCGAGACGCGTTCAAGTGAAGAGATGCCGTCCCGGTTGCTGCAGTTGCACGACGAGCTGCTCGGTCTCATACGACAGTACCGGCCTTCAGTCATGGTGATCGAGAAGCTGTTTTTCTCACGCAACGTTACAAACGCGATCTCCGTCGGACAGGCACGGGGCGTCGCAATGCTCACCGCGGCAGAGTCCGGGATCGCTGTGGTGGAATACACACCCGCAGAGGTCAAACAAGCGGTCGCTGGATATGGAAACGCTGACAAGGCGCAGATTCAGGAAATGGTCCGGCTGATTCTGGGCCTTGAACTGATACCCGAGCCGGACGACGCGGCTGACGCGCTCGCCGTCGCAATCTGCCACGTCCAGCACTCGGGTTTTCTCAACGCGGTCGAGACAGGTTCGCAATGGTAAAACGGCGTGCCGATGAGATACTGGTGGAACAGGGACTTGCCCCGAACAGGAGCAAGGCCCGGGCGCTCATTATGGCGGGCCAGGTACGCATCGGCGACAACGTGATTGATAAGGCGGGCACGGCGATCGAACCGGACGCGCAGCTCCAGGTCGAAGCGGGACCGCAATTTGTGAGCAGGGGCGGTACAAAGCTCGCTCACGCTCTCGATCTCTGGGAGGTTGACCCGAGCGGCATGATCTGCGCAGATTTTGGATCGTCAACTGGCGGGTTCACGGACTTGCTGCTTCAGCGAGGTGCGGAGCGCGTGTACGCAATTGACGTGGGATACGGTCAACTCGACTACACGCTCCGTCAGGACGAGCGCGTAGTGGTAATGGAGCGAACCAACGCTCGTTATCTTGAATCGTTGCCCGAGCAGGTCGATCTGGTGGTGATAGACGTGTCGTTTATCTCGTTGACGCAGGTATTCGACGCCGTTATGAAGGTCTGGAAGCCGGGCTCGGGCAGCTGCATTGCACTGGTAAAGCCGCAATTCGAAGCCGGCCGAGAGCAAGTCGGTCGCGGCGGCGTTGTTCGAGACACACGAATCCACCGGCAAGTGCTGCAGGATGTGTCGGCGAAGGCCCTGGCATCTGGTTTGCATCCACGTTCAGTCACCGCCTCACCGATTACTGGGCCGAAGGGGAACCGGGAGTTCCTGGTGCTACTCGACCAGGATGCTTCGGAAGCTCCCGCTTTTGAGAAACAAATCGCAACTGCAGTGGGGCAGAACGGAAAAAGTAATGAGGGGTAGTGGGGAATCAGGACGGCTCAGCGGGGACGATCTTCTTCGCGAGCTTCGTGATGCGCTCGATAACGCCAGTGCTGGTGATCGGCAGGGATTCGCCACGCTCGATTACCGTCGCCAGTCCCGAACAGGAACTCCCGAGATCATTCTCGCAGAACACAAGTCCGACGCTCAGGTC
>JBBDTL010000109.1:0-7053 GCA_040904465.1 Thermomicrobiaceae bacterium
ATAGCAAACGGGACTATCGCGACTGTCGTGGCAAGTGCAGTCGCGGCGGCCAGCGCCCCTAGCTTGGGCCAGTCGATGCGGCGGAACGTGCTCAGCGTGATCATGCCGAGCGTTGCAACTATGATCGGGACATCCCAGGTATTCGATCCATACAGAATGCCGATCGCCAGACCAATTGCAGCCCCGGGGACAATCATTCGACTCCAGTGGGCAGGTT
The DNA here is from genome assembly GCA_040904465.1 of Thermomicrobiaceae bacterium. GTDB lineage: Bacteria > Chloroflexota > Chloroflexia > Thermomicrobiales > Thermomicrobiaceae > SLMJ01. The sequence goes on from JBBDTL010000109.1 coordinate 218, forward strand.
CGATCAGGGTCTGGTGCATGTTGACCAGGAGAGCGAACGACATAATCAGCCAGGGGTAGGTGATCACATGCGGGTGGAGGTCGCCCAGGATCATTGAAAACGCGGGGAATTCCGTGATGACGTTGCGTGCGCTGCCATCATCGAATCCGGAATCCTCGATGACTCTTGACGACGACCAGCCGATTCCCTGCCACCAGCCCGCAGATATGGTCTCATCGGGGTTTCTGAAGAAAGAGATTGCGCCGTGAATATTTCCGGCGATCGTCAACAGGAATCCACCCAGAACCGCTGCGAAAGCATTTTGCAGCCGCCGGTATCCCGAAATCAGTGCGTTCAGGTTGTACGCCAGACCTCCTCCAGCGACTGTCGCCAGAGCGAACGTTGTCGCAAGGGAAAGATTGAACGCGACTTCGCCTGGTATCCGTGCAACAACGCTTACCGCCGCCATCGCCAGGTATCCGAAATAGTAGTAATTGATTGGTTCGCCGGCGAACCACGGATCTGGTACCGGAATTTCGCCAGCGTGAATCGCCGAGTTGAGAAATGCCAGCTCCATCGGCTTTTCAGTGTCGGCGATGTCCGGATTGAACCCCCGAAACACCAGATAACCGGCAAACAGGGTTACGGTCGCGATTTCGAATGAAAGAAGCGTCCGTAAATTTCTCGAGACAAACGCCATCAGGTCAGAGTGCGCGTGTCCATACCACCACCCCGGAGCCGCCAGCAAAAATGCCGCAGCAGCAATCGTCCAGGAGTTAAACGGGATACCGCTGATGTTCCCGATAACCCAGAGTGGCAGGATAACCAGTGCCAGCCCCGCGGGACGGACGATGCTCATACCGCGATCGGGGAGTCGTTCAGTGGCCAGGTAGAGGAGCGGATAGGTAGCCAGACCGGCAAGAGAAATTGCGCAATACCAGAGTAGCCCCGCCTCGAACGCACTCATGAAGAATCACCAGCATCCGGAAATGGCAGGACCCGGTAGACGGTTGTGTTTCCGGACTGGAAAGCAATCTCCAAGTCTTCACCAAGCATCTCATTGAACGCCTCCAGCCCGGCCTCACCACTGTAGTAGTCGGGCTCAGCACCTTCCTGGTAATTACCGGGAATCGTCAAACGTTCGACGTCGCATGCAATGACGTATTCGAAACGATACTTATGCAGCAGATACCGTTTCCGCTCGATGTCGGCAGTCCGATAAAGCTCGCGGACCTCGGCGTTTCGCAAACCGGTCGTATCGCCGCCGCGCTGTTGGCTCTGATGGCTTTCCCAGCCAAGCACGGTCGGCAACCCGGTCGCTGAACTGATTCGCGATCCACCACCGCGATATGCTCCGATGCTTGCCTCGAGAATGACCGGATTGCCTTCAACTTCCGCATTGAACCAGTTGATTGCTTCGTAGTCACCCGAGAATTCTATCGTCTCACCTGCCGCATTCTGTATTGATCCGCCTTGCATCCATCCATTGCCCGAAAGGCTAAGGGGAGCCGGGCTGGATTCCATGCGCTGATCAAGTCGGTGACCAGTCGCAAATAGTGGGTACGCTGCAAGGGCGAACACGAAAATGACCCCAGGAATGAGGGCGAGAGATCTGACAGGGTATAACCTGATCCGAGCACCGGATTCCGTCCACCGAGGAGTACCCAACGCGCGATGGAGCATTCCCGCCAGCCATATGATGGCCGCAGCCGCAGCGATGCCGAGCAGCGTCCACGACTGAAAATAGAGCTTGAACACCGTGTTCATTCGCTGCCAATCGGTGCCGTTCAGGTGATCGGCGATGTACACCACGTCGGCAACCAGCATCAATCCCGCCGCTGAGGCTCCGATGATCGAGATCAATATCGCACTGTCTCGGTTTCGGTTTGCCCAGAACAACGCCAGGAATCCTGCGACGATAATCGACCCCGCCGCGGCAACCGGCCGTGTCAATGCAAGTGCGCCGCCCACTGCCACGAACGGGGCAATTGTCAGAAGTGCGATGTCCTGTGCCCGAGATGAACGCGGTCGCGTCGCCGATTGGATGATCAGTGCGGAAGTGATCGCCACGATCACCCCGGAGACAACGAACGTTGCCAGGCCACCGGAAACATCGGGCGCAAACGCAGCGCCGACCAGAAAGGATACTGTCGCAAGCGCTGCGCCGAGTGCCAGGTAAGAGAATCGGAGCTGTCTGTAGGGGGGCAACTTCAGAGTAGCAATAAGGAAGACCGCCAGTATCGGGATCAGAAGACCGCCAAAATGGACACTCCATTCTTCGAATCCGGTGCCACGACTTGTCTGCTCGAATCCCCCGGTTTGCGGAGCGAAGCGCGAGTAGAACTGCGCAAATAAGGCGTACCCAAGCGCCAACGTGGAAATCGCAGCCATCAGAGCCATCAACGCTGGGCGTCTGAGGGAGCGTCGGCTTCGAAACAGTGGAAACAAGAGCGCGGAACCCAGTAAGACCACTGAAGTTGGTGCATCCCAGAGATTGATCGCTGCCAGGGAACCGGCCGCGATGGCTGCCATAGCGACCCACAGCGCTGCCCAACCCACGTCGAACTGCGCGGCATCCTGTACCCAGGCATATGCCAGCGCGACGACGAGAACGAGGACCGGCGCCGCGATGAGATGCGGATGCACGTCCCCGTAGAGGAGACTGAAGTACGTGAACTCGTTAATGGCGAATTCAACGACCCGGGAGCTGGCCCAGAAGTCGACGTTGAGCGTCTGCTCCTGGATGATCGTCCGGAACGACTGTAAGTTTCCAGTTAACATAACTGTTGCTACGGTGATCAGTCCGCCGACGATTATCCAGCGCTGTCTCCTGGTCTGCAGAATCGAACTCGACAGCGCACTGCCCAGGCTGAACAGCCCGGAACCGAGTAGGCCCGCAATCGTCGCAACGGATAGCTGAAATGCGATGTCTGACGGGATCCCCGTGAGAAGCCAGACCAACGCCAGGAGAAAGAACCCATAGTAGTAGTAGTTGAGCGCCCCGCCCGAGAACCAAGGATCGTGAGGTGGGAACTCACCAGTTCGGAGGATGGCGTTCAGATAGGCAGTCTCCATCGGTTTCTCGCCGCCGAACACCGGATGCCAGAGATCAGGGTTGATCGCACGGATCACCAGAAAGACCGAGAAAGGGATAGCGAACGCGGCAGTTGCGCCGATCAGTGTCCATCGCCTGCGTTCCAGAATGGTTCGCCAATGCTCTGTCAGTCCGAACCAGTACCATAACCCAGCTCCCAGCAAGATCGCCAAAGCAGCGACCAGCCAGGCAGTAAGCCTGGTCAGTTCCAGGCTCCATACCAACCAGACCAGCACGCCGACTCCGAGCAATCCGATGAGCGGACTGAAACCCGCTCCTTGATCCGGAAAATTCACAAACAGCCGGCCAGAGATGGGTATTCCGATTACCACGAACGCCAGAATCGCGATTAACCAGAGCGCAATCGCGACTGGTGAAACGTTTGTAGCAGCAGATGACCATTCAGCTGTCGTATTTGCTGATCGTTCACTGACGGGTTCAAGTAGCCTGAGAGTCGGCTCGTCAGGTTCACGCTGAGCAATCCTCGGTTGAGCAACGGCATGTGCGAACCGGAGTGCAAGCTCGTCGCGAGTCAGCTCATCGACTTTCCGGTAGATGCGTACTGGCGGGTGATCGTAGACGCTGAAGCTTTCATCGGCGGCACTCGTGTTCACCCGGAAGGAGCTGAATCCGGGGTAGTTGGTCGCTTCGTGCGCCAGCTCGAACCCCAGCTTCTCGTCCTCCAGAAGTCGGTAGTAGGCCGACTGGACGGGATAGCGCCAGGGAAGGCGTGGAATCGAATCTGACAGGCGCTGACTCGCGAGAACGATGTAGTCAGCCTCACCGAGTGTTTCCTCAATGTAGTCAAACGCCTCAGCGTTTTCTCGATCAGCATAGAGATCGAGTCCGCGGTATGAATAAATCTCGCCTGAGCCAGCCATTAGCCTGACCGGCAATCGGTCGTCCCAGATCTCGTGTGTGAGAGTGGCGCCGGGCTCGACGTTCTCGTAGATCCACTCTGACGCCTCAACTCGCGGGTGAGGTCCGGTGTAGACACCCATAAACGCGATGGCCCAGGCCAGCGTAATTCCGGAAACGATGGCAATTGCCGAGCCCGGTAGCAGGCGATTTCGCCAACTCGCAGGCGACCGATACCACCAGATTGCGAGTTGATGTCCGACGATCACGGCAAGCGGTGGAACAAGCGGAGCAGCGTAGCGGAGGAAGCGCGCCTCGGACGACGCGATTACAAAGAAGTAGGGGATGATCCAGCTCAGCAACAGGATATAGCGCGTGTCTCGAGTCCTGATCGCCAGATATCCGGCGATACCGACGGATATCAGCGCGGCGATTCCGAATCCGGGAGCGATACCCCAGAGCACGAGATTCTCAATTTCGTTCAGCCCCGAAATGGTCCCGACAAATTGCCTTGTGAACGGAACATCATAATGTCCATTGACGATCTCCCACTGGTTGCGAATGTCGTCGATAAATGGTCCGGGTCTCCAGATCGCATACGGTTCGAACAGGCCAAAAACAGTGACAGCGGGTATTGCTGCCATCCCCAGTCGAATCGCGAATAACCGAAATGCGTCTCGGCGTGTTGAAGAAACTTGACGTGCGCCGATAACCATAGCTACGATGATCGGAATCCCGAGTACCCCGACGCTGACTTTGGTCGCCAGCGCGGCCCCCCCGAATGCAGCCGCGATGAGGATCCATCGCAGGCTGAAGTGGCTCGCGATTTGCATACATGCGTAGAGAGTCGCGATGCTGAAAAAGGTGACCCAGGTATCGACGGTAAAAAAGTGGGCAAGCTGGATCAATACCACTGAACACGCCACGAGTAACCCCGCGATTATTGCGGCGAGCTCGCTGAAGACCCTGCGTGCCAGGAAAATCACGACAGCGACGGTGCCGAGATCGACGACGGTGGTCAGGAATCTGCCGAACTCACCGACTTTTTGATAGGCGAGCAAATCGGTATCTGAGAATGCGCCGAGAACCGTCCCGAGGAACGTAACGACCAGGAAAGGCAGGCTGCCGTAGGCGAATGCCCTGGGCTGTCCGTTTTCGTCGTTCGATCTCGTATTGAGCGGGCTGCTTGCCGGGTCAAAGAGCGAACCGACCTCGGAGAGTGGCGGTATCGCCAGCCTGTTCTCCATAACGGTCGCGATGAACCGTTCATCGGGATGAAAGTAGTGACCGTCATCCCAGTCCTGACCGTAGAATCGAAGCAGCGCAGCGATCACAAGGATGACGGCAACGGCGATCTTGAATCGGGATTCCAGGGGGGTGGTGAATCGATCAGGGAAGCTCATGGTGGATGGAATCATAGCAGTCGCCGTATAACCGGTACAATTCTGCGATACGAATGCATGTACGCTGACGGTAAACTATGCTCAGTCTGTGTTCCGGTTTTCGTGCGACGATGAGCACACCGTTGCTCCATTTGATTAGGAACTACTCGATGCGCACGCTGAAGGTGATCATCGGAGGAGAAGGAAACGTTGGGAAGACGTCTCTGATCCGCCAGTACGCCAAAGGAAAATTCAGCGAGGCGCGCAACATTACCCTTGGAATTGACATAACGACCCAGGAGTTCGAGATTGAAGGCCAGCCAACCAGGCTCGCAATCTGGGATATTGAAGGGCAGGCGGGTAATCGTCCCAATTTCTACCTCGGGGCTCAGGCAATCGTGCTTGTGTACGATGTTACCGAACCAGGCTCACTCCAGGCCCTGAACGACTGGTACGCACGATGTCAGAAGTATGCTCCGACCGCCCCAGTGATGATAGCCGGAAACAAAGCAGATCTGGGACTCAGATTTCCTCCTGTGTGGGGTCGCGCTCTGGCACACTTCGTCGGCGCCAAGCACGGGTTTCTCTCCGCCAAGACTGGTCAAAACGTATCGAGGGCGTTCACACTGCTCGGGCGAGCAGCCGCGCATCATGCCCGAATCATGCAGGGTTGATCGTCAACGATGGCTCCTATTCGAGCGCTCTTTCTCGGTACACCCGATTTTGCCGTGCCATCCCTGGAAGCGCTAGATTCATCCGACGAGATCGAAGTATCGCTGGTCGTCACACAGCCCGACCGGCGCTCCGGCCGCGGTCGCAAACTGCAACCTCCCGCCGTGAAGGTGGCCGCCGAATCCCACGACCTGCCGGTATTTCAACCTGAATCCTTGCGCAATGAGTCCGTAATCCAGCGGTTGCAGAATGAAAATCCAGATGTGCTGGTCGTGGTGTCGTACGGGGAGTTGCTGCGCAAACCCATCCTGGAAATGGCGCCGCATGGGTGTCTCAATGTGCATCCTTCGCTGCTGCCAGATTATCGAGGCGCAGTGCCGATCCCGGCGACGATTCTCAGCGGAGATAATCAGGGCGGCATCTCGATCATGAAGCTCGTGCGTCGGATGGATGCCGGCCCCGTGTTATTCCAGGCGATTCACCAACTGGAAGGCTCTGAGACAACCGGAGAGCTGACACCCACACTGGCTGGCCTCGCCGCAGAATACCTTCCGCATGTGGTTCGAGACTGGGTTTCCGGCGACCTGGCTCCTGAGGAGCAGGATGAGAGCCGGGCGACCTATACGCGGGAGCTGAAAAAGTCGGATGCACAGATTAACTGGAACTGGGATTCCCAGTGTATAGATCGCTTCGTCCGCGCGATGGATCCCTGGCCGCGTGCCTGGACGTTGCTTGAGGGCGAGAGGATTTCAATCCTGACTCTGGCTTCTGAGACCGGGACACAAGGTGCGGCGAAGCGACCCGGCACCGTCGTTCAGCAAGGCGAACGCGTATACGTTGTAACCAGTTCA
>JBBDTL010000110.1:0-1185 GCA_040904465.1 Thermomicrobiaceae bacterium
CGCTTGACAAGCGAAGTCTGCTGACGCGGACTGTAGCAATTGGATTGGAATGGAATATCATTGGTTTTAGTCAAGCTCGGTTGCTTAGCCTGGATCGTCAGGCCTGGTCGTTCTGGCTACCAGATCTCTCACGAGCACTCGGGATAACAGTCATAATTGGCGTTTGCGTGTCTAATCCATTTCCACGGTCTTCCACTCTGCCCGTGGAAGGGCGTCGTCGATCGGGACATCTGGTTTGATCCACACAACCTCGTGTTGCGCGCCGTCGGGATCCATGAAACCAAAGAGGAGCAAGCTACCCATGTCGGTAACTACTCCGTCACCCGCACCCTCTGCCATCACACGTTGTCGCAACTCGCGGAACGCCTCTTCGGTGGATGCGTGGAGAGCGATATGGTCGATTCGACCTCGCTCGAACATTGGAACCTCGTGCTGGGGAACTTCGATTCCCGGAACCTGGAAAGGATGCAGGCCCGTGTGAGGTCCGAGTTCTATAAATGCGTGGCGTAACCCCTCTTCCGTCAGGTCAAGAATCACGGGCGCGTCGAAGACACGCTTGTAGAAACCGATCAGCCGGTCGATGTCCGCAGTGAGGGTAGTGACGTGGTGAATACCGCCCAACAGTGACACGCTCTCCTCCTTTAGATAAGCCCGGGGCCCGAGCTGGTCATCCAGGCGATAGATGAAGCCGATGCTGAATAGATGAACCCATTCTATGCTGGTTCCCAGCCGAGCAGTAGAAGCATGGTACTGCTACTGCAGACTCTAATACCCCTGCATGAACCACTGCTCCCGGGTCTGATCCTCATACACCGTGCAGAGGTGGCCGTTGGCGAGCAGGACGCGGTAGTAGAAACGGCGAACCGGCTCCCGCCACCACTCGTCATCGATGCGCCAGATGTCCTGGATCTCCTGCACTTGTTGTCGACCTCGCTGGGTCCGGATTTCCGCTGGGCGGCCCCGCTTCGTCGTCCGCACCCGGATTTCTTGCGGCTGGTTCAGGGATCGAAGCTGATCAGTGCGCGTCTCCGCTCGGGGATACGTGACCATGGTTCGACCTCCACGATGCGATAGATCGGCGATGTTCCGTAGCGTTGCTTCAACTGCCGGACGGCGTCCATGATCGCCTGTAACTGCTTTGGCCGGGCGCTGAGCAGCGATTCCTGCCGGGCCTGCTCCGCCGTA
>JBBDTL010000111.1:0-6943 GCA_040904465.1 Thermomicrobiaceae bacterium
CGATTGTCAATGGAGCGTTGCTGGCACTCATCATCGTATTGCTGGAGACGTTTCTCCTTTCAAGAGGTGGCACGCCCAGGGCCCAGCGGTCATTCGATCAGATCAATCAATCTGCCCGCCAGTCGGGAGTCTCCTGAGTTCAACCTTCTCCCGATCAGGCGAAACCGTTGTTCCCGGAGCATCAGCGTCACTTCGTGGCGATCGCGACATTGGCGTGCCATTCAGTAGTGACTACTCCGTTCACTGAAAACTGGTTGATGATCGGTTCCGCGTTGGAGACCACGGTTTCCACGAGTTCGGCCCGTTGTTCCTGATTAAGGTCCTGCATGGACGGAATTGCCGCCGTTGCGCCCATTAACATCATTCCGAGCTCGGTCTTCGGGTCATCGGAGACGGTTTCAACGTTCACCTGCTCGATCTGAACATCACGATAGTTGTCGTTCTCGAAGAGTGATCGCAATGTCTGTTCGTCGCCGAATGAGAATGGATCCGCAAGCATGTGGAAACCGGTGTGTTTGTACGCAATCTCATTCAATTGATTGAGATACGGATGTTCTTCCAGCGACCGCCACACGATCATGACGGCCTGGCCCCCGGCTTCGAGCACTCGATGCGTCTCAGCAATCGCCGCCACGCGATCCGGGAAGAACTGTAATCCCTGCTGACAATACACTCGCGTAAACTCGCTATCGGCAAACGGTAGCACGTCGGCCGGCGCTTCGTGATAATCGATACTTAGCCCAGTTTCATCGTCGATTGTCCGGGCAACCGCGACCATGTGTGGATTCAGGTCAATCCCGACCAGCCGCTCGATTGAGCCATTCAAAGCTGCCGCTTCCCGAAGAACGATACCGGTTCCGCATGCCAGATCCAGAATGCGATCTCCCGTCCGAGGCGGCGCGACGTTCAGAACTTCCCTGGAGAGCGGTCTGAAAAGTTGCGACACCAGGACGCGCTCATACATCTCGGCTGGATTGGGTGGTTGCGCTTGCTGTGGCTCAGTCATCCCACTGCTCCTTACCTTGATCATCTGATTCATAGCCGTCAGATTTGACGAGTTGGACGGAGATTAATATCAGGGTATCAAAAGATCGTCAATAATGGACGGCAGAGAATCGAATGCGCGCTGACAGGCGGCCTAGCCCGCACCTCCGGCGAGTTTTGATCTGTCTGGTGATCGGCGCAGCATGAGCATTGCGATGGTCCCAATGACTGGTCCAACCGCCAGAAAGCTGAAGGCCCACTCCCAGCCGACCGCGCTTTCGATCGGTGGGATAAGCCGGATGGTCAGCATCGTCAACAGGAAGCCGAGGCTTGTCTGCAATGTGAGCGCAGTGCCGACGTATTCTGGTTCTGCCAGTTCACTCACGCCAGCGGAAAACTGCGCCGAATCCGAGACGATCGTCAGCCCCCAGAGAAGGCAGAGTGGTACTAGCCAGACCGGATGGGCGCCGAACAGAAAGCCAACCAGGACGGCACAGCTCCCGCTTGTCAGCATCAGTGCGCTGGTTACCAGCGTCCGGCCGAAGCGGTCGGCCAGCTGGCCGGCCAGGATGCTTGCTGGTCCGCCGATGGCGATGACGCCAAACGCAGTCAGGGCTGCCCAGGCTGCACCGACTCCGGCGATCTCGAAGCTGGCGAGCAGGAAGACCGGAATCCAGGTCCACATCGCGTAAAGTTCCCACATGTGCCCCAGATACCCCAGGTTCGCCAGCACCAGTCCGCGGTTGCGCATGACCTCCAGCGTGTACTTCCAGTTGAACTTCGGTGCGGCAGCGGCGTATGGGCCCTCTGAGACGAAGAGAAAGCAGAGTAGTCCGCCGATGGCCGCGCTGGCGGCGGCACCGTACAGCACAAACTGCCAGTCAGGGATTCCTCCACCGGCATTGATTAGATGTGGTGCGGCTGAACCGACAGTCAGCGCGCCGACCAGTAAGCCGATGCCCAACCCCCGGTCCTGCTTTGTCCAGGTGGCCATGATCTTCATGCCGACGGGATAGACACCTGCCAGGAACAGTCCCGTGAGGAATCGGAGCATCATTGCCGGTGCGAATCCGTCGCTGAGTAGCGGGATCATCGCGGTAACAAGTGCTGCCAACAGAGCGGAATAGCCGAAAAGCGATCGGGCCGGGACACGATCAGCCAGGTTCAGGACCGCTGACCCAAATGCACCGGCGACGAAGCCTATCTGCACAGACATCGTCAGCCAGGCTCGCTGGCCTCCGTCGAGGTTCCAGGCTTCAGTCAGGCCAGGTACGACTGCTGAGGCTGAGAACCACGTCGTCATCGCCATCAGCTCGGCAAGCGCGAGCAGGAGCAACGTTTTCCATTTGCCGGGTATATGATCAGCCACCTGGTTAGCTCGCGATCAACTTGACGATTTCCTCTGAACTGGGATGAATCCCGGAAACATGTAGTTTCAGAATACCCGAGATCATCGGAGACGAGAAGTTGCCGGAATTGAGTTTCGTCTTGAGCTCATTGCGAGAAAGGGGCTACATGAGCGCCGCGAGAAGCATCTGGCGGAGAACGAGCAGAATCAGAATCGTAACGAGCGGGGAAAGATCGATCATTCCCATAGAGGGAAGAATGGCGCGAACCGGCGCGACGATCGGCTCAGTAAGCTGCACCAGGAACTGAGAAACCGGATTCGATTGTGAACGGTCGAACCAGGAGAGAATCGCCCTGCCAACAATTGCGAATTGCATCACGGTGAGGAACATCAGCAAGACGTTGAGTACGAATTCCAAGGCGCTAGACCCTTCGCGGGAAATAGTGAACGCATTCGCGTCAGTGCGAACAACGTTGTCAAACTTAGCACGCCCTTGACGGACGTGTCAACGCGATTCGCACGGGCTTTTCCGGCGGAATGCCAAGAGCGACGCCTTTGACTATCCGCGATTCAACAGAGTGCGCTACAATGCCGCGGATGGCAGTTCATTTACAACGATGTAAGGGGCAGAACCGTATGTCCAAGGAGATCCTCGTTATCTCGAGCAAGTTCCGCGAATCCTCGGAAACGTATCGCGCGTTGCTCGAGCGCGAAGGCTGCACGCTTGCTGAGCGCAATATTCAGTATCCGATCACCGAAGATCATCTGGCCGATATCATCAAAGACGCCGATGGTCTGATAACCGGTCTTGAACCGGTCACGCCGCGCGTGCTTCAGAATGCCAACCGGCTCAAGGTGATCAGCGCCGGAGGCGTCGGGTACGACCACATCGATGTTGAAGCAGCAACCGAGCGCGGTATTGCCGTCTGCAACTGTGCCGGCTGCAACAATCGCTCGGTAGCCGAACTCGCCTTCGGCATGATGCTGTCGCTCTCGCGCCAGATCTTTCAGAGCGACCGCGCCATGCGAAACGGTGAGTGGGCCCGCTTTACCGGCCCGGAGCTCTGGGGCAAGACGATCGGGATCATCGGCCTCGGCCGGGTTGGCAAGAGCGTTTCCCAGCTCGCCAAGGGCTTTGGCATGCGAATTCTGGCGACTGATGTCGCCTGGGACATCACGTATGCCGATGAGCATGGCATCAGCTATGTCCCGCTGGACCGCCTGCTGCGGGAGTCAGATTATGTGACGGTCCATACGCCGCTGACGCCGTGGACGCACAACATGATTGATGAGCGCGCGATCGAGTTGATGAAGCCGTCGGCCTACCTGATTAACACGGCACGCGGTCCGATTGTTAAGGAAGAGGCGCTTTGTGATGCGCTGAAGAAGAACCGGATCGCTGGCGCCGGGCTTGATGTCTTCAAAGTTGAGCCGACCAATGACTGCGCTTTCGTGGAGTTCGACAACGTGATCATCACGCCGCATATCGGTGGGGCGTCGAATGAGGCATATGATCGCTCGCTCCAGCTGGCATTGTTGAATGTAACCTCCGTATTGAACGGTCGGGCACCGCATTCACAGGTGAACGATTTCTCATAGCGGGTCGGGAGCACACGGGTGCTCCCCTGCCGGCGGTTGATATTGATATTGATGGAGTAGCAGTTTATGAACGACGCGTCGAAGCGTTTCCTGATGGAACTGCTTGAGACCAACAGCCCATCCGGTTATGAAGAGCCAGCCGCCAGACGCTGGAGAGCCGAAGCTGACGAGTTTGCTGATGAGGTAACCGTCGATTCGCTCGGTAACAGCTTCGCTCGACTGCGCGGCGATGGGCCGAAAGTCGTCTTTGCCGGTCACATGGACGAGATTGGGCTACAGGTCAGCTACGTCGATGATCAGGGCTATCTCTGGTTCCAGGGGATCGGCGGCTGGGATGATCAGGTGCTGACCGGTCAGCATGTCCGGGTCATCACTGATAACGGCGTTGTCTCCGGCGTGGTGGGCCGCCGACCGGCTCATCTGTTGTCCGCAGATGAGCGGGGCAAAGCGAGCCGAATCAAGGATCTCTGGATCGATATCGGAGCCCTGGACAGTAGTGAGGCGAAGTCGCTGGTGCAGCCCGGTGACGCGGTCGTGATCGACCGGCCCGTGACGGAACTCCAGGGCGGGATAATTGCCGGTCGTGGACTTGATAACAGGGTCGGGTCGTTTGTGGCGCTGGAGGCGTTGCGCAGACTGGCGGATGATCGCCCGGTTGCTGACGTCTACGCGCTCGGCGCTGTGCAGGAAGAGATCGGTTTCCGGGGCGCCCAGACGGCGGCGTTCGGGCTTGACCCTGATGTGGCAATTGTCCTGGACGTCTGCCACGCAACTGATCACCCCAACGCAGACAAGCACAGTGGTGGTGACGTGAAAGTGAACGCAGGGCCAGCTCTGGCACGTGGGTCTGTGGTGCACCCTGGCGTTCATCAGATGCTGGCAGATGCGGCGCGGGAGGCGGGTATCGGGTACTCCATCGACCTTGTTCCGCGAAGCAGTGGGACTGATGCTGATGCTGTCGCACCATCCCGGGCCGGGATTCCCTGCGGGATTGTCTCGTTTCCCTGCAGATACATGCATTCACCGAGTGAGCTTGTGAGCCTGTCCGATCTCGACCAGTCGGCAGAGTTACTGGCACAATTTGCCCGTCGGGTGGGCTCGGAACTGGATCTGCGACGAGTTTAGCAGTCATGTCCGTACAGCACGCAGCTTGACCCCTTACCGGGGCGTGTGTACGATTGAAGGATCATGCGACCCGGTTTGGCGTCGAGAGGTTAGCGCATCATGAAAGTCTCGACACGAGGCGAATACGGAATGCGGGCTATGGTCTCCCTTGCACGAGTGTATGGGGAAGGCCCGGTGCCGCTTTCAACAATCGCAAATGACTCCTCTGTCCCGCCAGCCTACCTGGAGCAGCTTATCGGTCAGTTGCGTCGAGCTGGTCTGGTGACCAGTACTCGCGGCGCGAACGGCGGCTACGAGCTCTCCCGCGCGCCGGAAGATGTGCGCGTCGGTGAGGTATACCGGGTGATGGAAGGTCCTGTCGCGCCGATGGTCTGTGTTACTGAAGACATGGAACCGACGGAGGACCTCTGCCCGATGATCGATGGCTGCGCGACGCGCCTAGTCTGGGTGAAAGTCCGGGATGGCATTGTCGAAGCACTGGACTCGACCACACTCGGAGATCTTGTGCATCAGAAGCGCGACACGATGCTGACCGGCACTGGGGCATCCTGACCCGAAGAACCGGGCCTGACCTCGCACGATCCCGTTTTTCAATGTTCACCTGAGCAGGAGGGCGTCCGTGGCATCAACGGACATCTATCTCGATCATGCTGCCACAACTCCGGTGTCGCCCGAGGTGTTCGAGGCGATGCGGCCGTATCTCGGTAATCGCTTCGGCAACCCCTCCAGTATCTATGCCGCCGGTCGGGAGGCACGCGCCGGGCTCGATCGCGCTCGGGGTATGCTGGCGAACGTCCTCAACTGCCAGGCCCGCGAGATCGTCTTTACCAGCGGTGGAACCGAGGCGGACAATCTTGCCCTGAAAGGGGTCGCCTGGTGGCATCGTTTGAATGGCAAAGGCAACCACATCCTCACGACTGCCATCGAGCACCACGCAGTGCTGCACTCGGCCGGGTTTCTGGAGCAATTCGGCTTTGAGGTAACCTATCTCAAGCCGGATTCGGACGGCATTATTCATCCAGAGTCTGTCCGTGAGGCGATTCGACCGGACACCGTGTTAATCTCAGTGATGTACGCCAACAACGAGGTCGGCACGATTCAGCCGATCCGCGAGATCAGCGCCATCGCGCGGGAACACGGGATCACATTTCATACCGACGCGGTCCAGGCGGGCGGAACGCTTGAACTGGACGTTGACGAGTTGGGTGTCGACCTGCTGTCGCTTTCGGCTCACAAATTCTACGGACCAAAAGGAACCGGGCTGCTCTACGTTCGACGGCAGACGCCGATCCTCTGGCAACAGAGCGGCGGGGCGCAGGAGAACAATCACCGGGCCGGGACGGAGAACGTGGCAGGGATCATCGGGATGTCGAAGGCGCTGGAGCTTGCAGAGGCGGATCGGGAGTCAGAGAACCAGCGTCTGATCGCACTTCGAGAGCGGCTGAGTAGCGGTCTCCTGGAGCGGATTCCTGGTACGCGCCTGAATGGACATCCGGGGCAGCGCCTGCCGAACAACGTCAATATCTCGTTCGAAGACGTTGAAGGCGAAACGCTGCTGCTGAACCTGGATATGAACGGGATTGCCGCCTCAAGCGGGTCCGCCTGCACCACCGGGTCGACCGAGCCGAGTCATGTCCTCTCCGCGCTGGGGCTATCACAGACCCTGGTGAACGGGAGCCTGCGGTTGTCACTGGGCACCGGCAATGACGAAAAGCAGATCGATAAGACGATTGAGGTGTTGGAAGAGTCGGTGATCCGGCTGCGACGTATGGCCGCCGCGACCGCGGACTAGACGCCTAGCTTCCCTTCGAAAGTCATCTTATGTAGGACAGCACGCGGAGCTGCGGTAGATGGCTACCTCCGTGTAGCCTTGTCTCTTTTACCTGG
>JBBDTL010000112.1:0-6871 GCA_040904465.1 Thermomicrobiaceae bacterium
AATTAACGCCCGGGGGCGCACACAGAGTCGGCTCCGGTTGTGATTGCGAACTGCAAACTTCGCGGGTCGCTTCGACTTCGCGATCTGAGACTTCTTTGCCACTCGTCCTCCCGTACGTCAGGATGATTGGAAAGGCATACCGAGCAGCGCGAGCAGCCGGCGGCCTTCCTCATCGTTGGTTGCCGTGGTAACGATCGTAATTTCCATACCGCGCGTCTTATCGATGCTGTCGTAATCGATCTCCGGGAAGACAATCTGTTCGCTCAGTCCGAGCGTGTAATTGCCCCGACCATCGAACGAGACCGGCGAGAGTCCCCGGAAGTCACGAATACGCGGCAGCGCCGTTCCGACCAGACGGTCAAGAAACTCATACATGCGTGCGCCGCGAAGCGTAACCTTGGCGCCGATTGCCATTCCTTCGCGCAATCGGAAACCTGCGACCGACTTCTTGGCTCGAGTAACCACCGGTTTCTGTCCAGTGATTGTCGCCAGGTCATCGATTGCTGCATCCAGCGCGCGAGCGTTCTGAATCGCCTCGCCAAGGCCGATATTCACTACGATCTTTTCCAGTCGCGGTACTTCATACGGGTTCCGGAACTGGAACTCCTCCAGAAGCTGCGGCACTACTTCTTCGCGGTATGTTTCAAGCATTCTTGCTGGCATACTACTCACTCACCTCTTGCTGCGACATCACTACGCCGACGGCCGCTGGATCACGGCGTTGCACTTTTTGCAAAACCGGACCTTCTCTTCGCCTTCAATGCGGAATCCAGCACGCGTCGGGTGGTCACACGACGGGCAAACGAGCATGACTTTGGAAACGTGCATCGGCATTTCCATATCAATAATCCCCGCC
Source organism: Thermomicrobiaceae bacterium (assembly GCA_040904465.1). Taxonomy (GTDB): domain Bacteria; phylum Chloroflexota; class Chloroflexia; order Thermomicrobiales; family Thermomicrobiaceae; genus SLMJ01. Next base: position 857 of record JBBDTL010000112.1, read on the forward strand.
TGGCGCACTCGTGGGATCGCGCGCTGATGCTTCTTGGCGACATTCACGCCCTCGACGATAACCCGATCCAGCTTTGGCATATTCTGCCGAACCGTCGACCGAGCACCGCGGTCCTTGCCGCGGATAACGAGAACCTGATCACCAGTTACAATCTTCTCAGCCATTGTTTCTTCCTCCCTGTCTCTCTAGAGAACTTCCGGCGCCAGGGAGACAATGCGCATGAACTGGTGATCACGGAGCTCCCGAGCAATCGGACCGAAAATGCGGGTTCCCCGTGGCATGTTGTTCAACGGATTAATCAGCACCGCCGCGTTATCGTCAAACTTGATGTTGGTGCCATCGCCACGGGTATACCCGTGAGCGGTGCGAACAACAACCGCCCGGACCACCTCGCCCTTGCGTACGCCGGAGTTCGGCTGGGCATGCTTGACGGTGGCGACAATCACGTCTCCAACGCCGGCATACTTGCGGCCAGATCCACCCAGCACACGAATGCAGAGGATTTCTCGGGCACCGGAATTATCGGCTACCTTTAATCGACTTTCCTGCTGAATCATCGCGACCCTCCCTGGAAAAGCTAGACCCTGGTGGGCCGCTCAATGAGCTCGCGGACAACCCACCTCTTCGACTTGCTGATGGGGCGGGTCTCTTCAATCCGCACTACGTCACCAGTCTGATACTGGTTCTGCTCATCATGCGCCTTGAATCGACTGGTTCGCCGCAACGCCTTCTTGTAAATCGGGTGCTGACGGCGAAAATCGACCGCCACCACGACTGTCTTGTCCATTTTGTCGGAGACAACGCGGCCGACTTTCATCTGCCGTTGCTCCGTAGACGTTTCGCTTACTGATGCTTCCATCGTCTTCGCTGCCTGTTCCCTATGATCTCGGACCAGCTACCTGCCAGCATTACGCTCGGGAGGCGAGCTGCTCTTCGATCTCTCTGGCGATCCGTCGTTCGGTCTGGATCGTCTTGATCCGGGCGATCTCACGCTTGATCTGGCGAATCCGCATCGGATTTGTCAACCGGCCAACCGCCTCGTCGAAGCGCAGATCGCGCCACTCTGTCTTTACCTCGTCTATTCGTTCTACGAGCTCTTCGTCGGTAAAAGCTCTCAGTTCCGCTGCATCCATCGAACCATCTCTCCCAATGCTTCACGCGCCTTCCGGTGAAGCTATACCGAACCGGCGCCTTCACGCTTGACGATCCGGCATTTGACCGGCATTTTGTGAATCGCGCGCATCAGGGCTTCTTCTGCGAGCTCTTCTCGAACGCCGCTGAGTTCATACATAATGCGGCCGGGCTTGACCACAGCGACCCAGTATTCCGGGTTGCCTTTTCCCTTACCCATTCGGGTTTCCGCCGGCTTCTGCGTCACCGGTTTGTCCGGGAAAATACGGATCCATACTTTACCGCCACGGCGAACAGCGTTCGTGATCGCACGCCGGCCAGCTTCGATCTGGCGAGAGGTGATCCACGCTGGTTCAAGCGCCTGGATACCGTAGTCACCGAAAGCGACTTCGGTTCCTCCTGGTGCGTTGCCACGCATGCGGCCACGGAAGACCTTGCGGTGTTTGACTCGCTTCGGCATTAGCATGATCGTCTGTCCTATCTTCCTTCGTCGAGCCGTCCGCTACTCGGCAGCTGAAAGCAACTGCGCGACATCGTCCGGACTGTTAACCTCCGGCAAGACATCGCCGCGGTAAATCCAAACCTTCACACCGATTCGTCCGTATGTCGTGTGCGCGTGGACCACCGAGTAATCGATATCCGCACGGAGCGTGTGCAACGGCACGCGGCCCGACATTTCCGTGACTGACCGAGACATCTCTGCACCACCAAGGCGACCGCTCACTTTGATCTTTACGCCCTTGGCACCGCGCCGCATCGTCTGTGTTGCCGCATACTTCATCGCTCGCCGATACGAAACACGCCGTGTGATCTGCTCCGCGATACTTTCAGCAACCAGGTGAGCATCCAGTTCGGCTTCCTTGATCTCCTCGATCTTCAGATGGATCTTCTTGCCCACCTTGCCCTCGAGCATCTGGCGAAGCCGCTCGACGTTCGACCCCTGCTTGCCAATCACGATCCCTGGCTTGGACGTGTGAACCGTCACCTCGATCTTGTTAGCGGCTCGTTCGATATCGATCCGGGAGATACCCGCTCGAACCAGTTCACCGCTAATGAGGCCCCTGATCGCGATGTCCTCGTGCAATTGTTCTGTGTAATTCCGCTCGGCGTACCACTTCGATTCCCAGTCGTGGACAATCCCGAGACGGAACCCAATCGGTTGTACTTTACGTCCCAAACTAAGCTCCCTGCTCGATCTCATCCAGGACCACGGTGACGTGTGACGACCGCTTCAACCGGCGTGCTACCCGGCCACGGGCTCGTGCCCGGAACCGACGGAAGCTCGGCCCGTCATCAGCATAAATCGTCTTCACGAACAGATCGTCCGGATCCAGATCGAAGTTCTGCTCGGCGTTGGCCGCCGCCGACTTCACAACCTTATACACGTCCTTGGCCGACTTCTGCGGCAGGAACTGCAGCGTGGCCAGCGCTTCCTCGAGCTTCTTTCCCCGGACAGCGTCCACGACCAGCCGTGCCTTGCGTGCCGAAACCGGGAGTCCTTTGGCTTTTGCGATAACTTCCATCGTCGCTCTCGTCTTCCCTCTACCGATACAAGTCTTCTACTGGTGCCTAGCGGCGCCGGGAAGCTCGTTCGGCGTCTCGGCCATGGCCGCGATAGGTACGCGTCGGCGCGAACTCTCCGAGCTTGTGTCCAACCATCTGCTCCGTGATAAACACGGGAACATGCCGCCGGCCGTCATGAACAGCAATCGTATGGCCGATCATGTCCGGGAAGATGGTTGATGCCCGGGCCCAGGTGCGAATGACCTGCCGTCCGGACCCACTGCGGTTCATCGTTTCAACTTTGGACCGCAGTTTCACATCGATATACGGGCCTTTTTTGGATGACCTACCCAATTTGCTCCTCCATCTCGCCTCGAACTCCGGCTATCGTCGCTTACGCCGGCGACGGACAATGTACTTATCAGTGCTCTTGTTGTTTCGTGTCCGGTAGCCGAGCGTCGGCTTACCCCATGGCGTCTTCGGCTGGCCACCAATCGGCGCCCGGCCCTCACCACCACCATGCGGATGGTCGTTCGGGTTCATAACCGAACCACGGACGGTTGGACGACGTCCCATGTGACGGGAACGTCCCGCCTTACCGATCCGGACGTTCTCATGGTCAACATTGCCGACCTGGCCGATCGTCGCCATGCACTCGACGCGCACGAGACGAAATTCGCCAGACGGCATCCGAAGTTGGGCGTAGTTATTGAACTTCGCCATCAGCTGCGCCGTTGTTCCAGCTGAGCGAACCATCTGTCCGCCGCGTCCGGCATACATCTCAATGTTGTGCAGCTCGGTACCCATCGGCATGCTGTCGAGCGGCAGTGCGTTTCCGACACGGATCGGTGCGTCCGGTCCCGACACCACCTCGGCACCAACCTTGAGTCCCAGCGGCGCCAGAATGTAGCGCTTTTCGCCATCCCTGTAGAACAGCAATGCGATGTTTGCGGATCGGTTCGGATCGTACTCAATTGCCGCAACGCGTGCGGGAACGCCGAACTTGTCACGCTTGAAATCGATCTTTCGATAGAAGCGCTTTTCTCCACCACCGCGATGGCGAACGGTCAGCCGGCCCTGATTGTTACGACCGCTATGCTTCTTGAGCGGCTCGGTCAGGCTTTTTTCCGGCTTCTTCTTGGTAATCTCGTCGTACGTCGAAACCGACATGTTCCGACGTCCGGGAGATGTCGGCCGGTACTTGCGTACGGGCATGTTTACCTCCTACAGGTGCCGATTACACCCGGCTAGAAATCGCCGAACAAGTCGATCGAATCGCCTTCTTCGAGACTGACAATCGCCTTCTTCCAGGATGGAGTCCAGCCGGTGCTGGCCGTACGTCCCTGGCGTCGGGCCCGACGTCGTTGCTTTCCGCGAACATTCATGACGGTAACCTTACGGACCGACACTTCGAACGTCCGTTCAACTGCATCCTTGATCTGAAGCTTGTTTGCTTCCCGCGACACTTCGAACATGTACTGACCTTGCTCCATCAGACGGGTGTTCTTCTCAGTGATCACGGGGCGTCGCAAGACATCCTGGTGTTGCACGCTGCTTGCCTTTCCGTCTACTTCAGCGCCCAGAGCCGCTGGATCAGGTCCAGAGCGTCCCGGGTCACGATCACGCGCTGGTGCGTAAACATGTCCTGCATGTTCACGTACTGCGCTGGAAGAACTTTAGTACCCACCAGATTGCTGGCACTGCGGTACACGTTGTCGCTCGCTTCACCAATAAGGATCAATGTCGACCGGGCATCTCCCAGTGGAATGCTGGTGAGCGCGTCACGCATTGCCCGTGTCTTCGGTTCAATATTCTGAAGACCATCGACTATGATGATCTCGGAACTCTGCTGCTTCGCCGAGAGCGCCGAACGAATCGCCAATTGTCGCATCTTCTTCGGCATCGACTGCGTGTACTTCCGTGGCTTTGGAGCAAATACCACCCCGCCACCACGCCATTGTGGAGAGCGAATGCTTCCCTGACGCGCTCGGCCAGTACCCTTCTGACGCCATGGCTTTCTGCCACCACCGCGTACTTCAGCACGTGTCTTTGCGCTCTGGGTTCCCTGACGTGCATTTGCTCGCTGTCGAATCAGCGCCTGATGCATGACCGGGCCATGCGGCTCAATGCCAAATACAGAATCGTCCAGCTCGACTGTGCCGGCTTCGTTACCCTTGAGATCGTAAACCTTGGCTTCCACTGCTCGTTCCCCCTAACCTATGACGCCGCGGCAGCCGCTGCTCGTTCGCGGGATTTCACCGCGTGACGGACGAGCACCAGTCCACCATTGACGCCCGGAACCGAGCCTCGCACCAGAAGCAGGTTTCGTTCCGGATCAACGCGCACGACCTCGAGGTTCTGAACCGTCTTCCGGTCATTACCCATTCGGCCGGACATCTTCATTCCTTTAAATACTCGGCCCGGTGACGCAGCGCCGCCGATAGCGCCAGGCGCACGATGCCGGTCGGACTGACCGTGTGTCTTCGGTCCGCCAGCGAATCCGTGACGCTTTACCGTACCCGCAAAGCCTTTACCCTTGCTGGTACCAGTAACGTCAATTTTCTCCCCGGCTTCGAACAGATCGCATTTCAGCACCTGGCCGGGTTCATACTCTTCTGCGCCCTCGACTTTGACCTCACGCAGTGTGCGTGAGCTGGCGCCTGCCTTGCGACGATGGCCACGCTCAGGCTGGTTCAAACGCTTCTTCTGCCCAACCCCGAGCTGCAGCGCCTCATAGCCGTCGCGTTCCAGCGTCTTGACCTGCGTTACGACACATGGTCCCAGTTCGATGACCGACACGGGAATCGCCCCGCCGGTCTCGTCGAAAATCTGGGTCATGCCAAGTTTCTTGCCCCAAAGGCCTTCAATCATTGGCTCTCTCCTGACCAGGACGCGATAGAAGGCAATTGTCTCCCGCTATCGCCCACAGAGCGTGATCTGCCTGGCTCACTTACAGATGCGCAGCTATCTCGCGCACATCTGTTCCAAATTCCTACAGCTTGATCTCAATATCGACACCGGCCGGAAGATTCAAACGCATCAGCGCCCGGATCGTGCCGTGACTCGGTTCCAGTACATCAATCAAGCGCTTGTGCGTGCGGATCTCGAAATGCTCCTGCGAGTCCTTGTGGACGAACGGAGACCGAACGACCGCAAATTTCTCGATTCTGGTCGGCAGCGGAACCGGGCCCGAAACTTTTGCTCCGGTGCTTTCCGCTGTCTCGACAATCTTGGCAGCCGACTGATCCAGGATGCGATGATCGTAGGCTTTCAGCCGGATGCGTATCTTCTGCGTTGGTCGACGAGCTGACATTTTCCCAGTATCCCGTCTACTCGATTATGCTGGTTACGACACCGGCGCCGACTGTTCGACCACCTTCG
>JBBDTL010000113.1:0-6825 GCA_040904465.1 Thermomicrobiaceae bacterium
ATTCGCCGGACCTGGTGATTCTCGATATATGCCTGGGAGACCAGGCTGTCGGGTATCAGATTCTTCAGGGGATGCGGCAGGACGACGAGCTCATGTCTACACCCGTTATAATCTGCACCGCTGATACGAGCTTTGTCCGCGAGAACAGGGACGTCGTTGACGCTCTCAATGCGGACATTCTCGAGAAGCCGTTTGATCTCGAAGTACTGGAAGAGAAAGTCAGCCTTGCTCTGAGTGGCCAGGTCGTAAAGACCGGAGAAGCGGATCCCGTTTCCTGAACTGACCATGTACCCGTTGCGAGGATGATAGTTGCCGTTTCCAGGCGGTTGAGCAGATGCTGGACGTCGTTTCCCCTGGTAAAAACATGGTTGAAGCGGTCACACAGCGCATCTCCAGGCAACGCAGTCGGTAGACAGATCACAATGAGATATCTATGAACCTTCTCGATGTAGCGATCATCCTGCTACTTATAACGGGCATCGGAATGGGGATCCAGCGAGGGTTTCTCCGGACCAGCCTTGACTTGATCGTACTGGCTACCTCGGCCTTTGCAGGAGCCTACCTCTATCGACCGATTAGCGGATACGTCGATTCGTGGTTCGGCGTCAGTGGGGCCGGAGTCAACGCGATCGCGCTGGTACTCGGGGCGCTGATAACCCTACTTGTAATGAACCTTCTGATCGCCTGGACTGTTACCCCCCATTTGCTTTCGCTGCGAATTATTCCGCCGGTGAGGCTGGCAGACACAGGGCTGGGAATTATCCCAGGTATCCTCTACGGTTGCCTGTTCGGGGCGATGATCACATTGACCCTGGGTCTGGTCTCCATTGGCGACTCTGTCGATCACGCGCTGGCGGATTCGAGTCTCGCGAGTCGACTCCGAACGGGAGCAACTCTCGCGACCACGGGTCTGGCGAGCCGCACCGGGATGGATCTTGCGGACTTTACGTATATAGTCGTTCCGGAGGAGGAAACCAGCTACCGCGTTCCACCGACCGGCGACTCGGATCTCAATGCCGCGGAAGGTGACGAGGCCGAGATTTTTGATCTGGTGAACGACGAACGCGTCGAGCGCGGTCTGAATGCACTCACCTACGATCCTGAGCTCGTTCCCGTTGCCCGAGGACATTCGGGGGAGATGCTGGAGGAAGGGTATTTCTCTCATATTTCACCCACGACGGGCACGTTGGCCGACCGATTGCGAAATGCCGGAATCAGCTATATGTCTGCTGGTGAGAATCTCGCCTATGCTCCGAACATTGACGTTGCCCACAGGGGTCTGATGCAAAGCGATGGTCACCGGGCGAACATACTGGAACCATCGTTCGAGCGGGCCGGTATGGGCGTGCTTACCGCGCCAGATGGGACGATAATGGTCACACAGATCTTCGCGCGCTGAGTCTTATTGTGGCTCACAATCACGATGTATTTGACGATAAATGCATGGTCGACTGGTGATCAGAAAGGATTTTGGATGAACATAATTATTCCGGTAGCGGGTCTGGGCAAACGACTCAGACCGCAAACATGGAGTCGGCCCAAACCGCTCGTAAGCGTAGCTGGCAAGCCAGTACTCGGTCACGTTCTGGATCGACTGTTGACGCTCTCAGTTGATCGCGCAGTGTTTGTCACCGGGTATCTCGGAGACCAGATCGAAGAGCATGTGCGCGCGACATACGATATCGACTCTCATTTTGTAGATCAGCCGACTCCGCTTGGGCAGTCCCACGCGATTATTCAAGCGAAGGGTAAGGTAACCGGTGAAACGTTGATCGTCTTTCCTGACATGCTCTTCGAGGCTGATCTCACGACGACTATTGGACTTCCACACGACGGCGCGCTGTTCGTGAAAGAGGTCGATGACCCCCGTAAGTTCGGCGTAGTGGTGAAAGATGGCGATCGAATTACCCGACTTGTGGAGAAGCCCGAGGAGCCGGTGTCCAACGAGGCGGTCATCGGCATCTACTACTTCAAGCAGATTGAGGAGCTATTCGCCGCCATCGAGCATCAGATGGACAATAATCTGCAGAAAGATGGCGAGTTTTACATCGCCGACGCCATCCAGTACATGATTGACAACGGTAGCAACATAACAACCCTCCCGGTATCAGTCTGGGAAGACTGTGGCAGTCCTGAGGCTCTCCTGCATACGAATCGCTATCTGCTCGACCGTTTCGGAATTGATGCCGAACCGCGTGATGGCAATGTTATCGTTCCCCCAGTGGTTATCGACCCGTCGGCCAGGATTTCAGGCTCAGTGATAGGTCCGTACGCAAGTATCGGAGCGGGAGTCAGTGTCGAGGATTCGATCGTCAAGGATTCGATTGTTGATGAAGGGGCCCAGATAGAGACGGCAATGTTGTCCGAGTCGATCATCGGGCGAGACGCCCTCGTTACCGGAGACTTTCTCAGCGTGAACGTGGGCGATTCATCCGACATCCTGCTTGCGGCGAACTCCCGGAATGGTCGTAACAGCAATGGTTGACGAGTCTGCCGCCCCGAAAGGCAATTGGCTTGAACTCAGTGTAGAAGCCGATAGCGAAGCAGTTGAGGCTGTATCCGAGCTCATGAGCCGGCACGCCTACGGACAGGGTGTCGCAGTTTACGAACACTATCGTCAGGACCCGGACGGGGATAATCTTCTGCCCGACTACTCCCGGCCGGTAACAGTTGTCGCGTATCTGCCATCGAATGCGGAGACCGATCAGCAGGTTAAACGCATTGAGGAAGGCCTCTGGCACTTGAAGCAGATCGGAAATGTCGGCGCTCTCATGCAGGCGGAGCGGCCCGAAGAGGACTGGGCGAACGCCTGGAAGGAGCACTTTCATGTGCTTCGGATCGGAAATCGGTTCGTGATCAGGCCAACCTGGAGGGAGTACGCTCCAGAACCGGATGATCTGGTCATCGACCTGGATCCCGGCATGGCTTTCGGAACAGGACATCATCCGACGACTGAATTGTGCCTCCGCTGGATGGAGGACCTGCCGATCGAACACGCGCGGATTCTCGATGTCGGCGCAGGTTCCGGAATTCTCTCAATCGCCGCTGTCCTGATGGGCGTTGCCTCGGTCGACGCAGTCGAGATCGACGAGGTTGCCGCCCGCGCGCTGCGGGAGAACCTCGAGATGAACGGCGTCAGTGATCGAGTTTCGGTATCGGTCGGTGACTTCGGGGCAATCGTCAGAAGCAATGAGCCCTACGATTTTGTCATTGCTAACATTATCTCAAGCATTCTGATGAGATTATCCAGGCCGCTGGCGGCGGCGATCGCGCCCGGCGGCAAGTTGCTGCTCAGTGGAGTTATCGACCGGCATCTGGAACAGGTCCGCGAGGTTTTCGGCGCAGAAGGACTGACCATACTCGAGGAACGGCAGCAGGGCGACTGGTTCGCGTTGCTGCTGGAACGTAATGAGTAGCGGAGGGGGCAAGCATCGATTTTTCGTTCCGGTGGATCTTGAATCTGCGGAGCATGTCGAGCTGCCCGAGCGAGTCAGTCATCAGATAAGCCGGGTGCTTCGGCTCAGGCCGGGAGATGCGATCCGGCTCTTCGACGGTCGGGGCAACGAGGCCAGCGCCAGGATCTGTGAAATCGACAAACGGTCAGCGGTGGCCGAAGTGTCAGATGGTCCGATTCCGGGCTTGCGCGCCGGTCCACCAGATATCCATCTGGGAATAGCGCTGATTAAGTCCGATCGCTTCGACCAGGCTCTGCAGAAGGTAACGGAGCTGGGCGTCACGTCCATCACAGGAATTGAAACGACGCGCTCCGTGGTATCATTATCGGCTGACCGGGCACGGTCCAGGCACGAACGATGGCAGCGAATCGTCATCGAAGCTCTCGAACAGTGCGAGCGTGCTGACACGGTCGACGTGAACGGCCCTGTCACCATGCAGGAGTTCGTGCTTAGTGCCGGCAGTGGCGCGAGGTTTATTGCGGCCGAACGAGCAAACGCCAGCGCGCTCATCGAGCTATTGCCAGAGGACTCCGAGCAACTCTATCTCCTCATCGGGCCTGAGGGCGGATTTACGGATGACGAGGTAGCGTTTGCCGAACAGGCAGGGTTCACGCCAGTATCGCTCGGACCAACGATTCTCCGAAGCGAGACAGCGGCAATTGCGGCAGTGTCCGTCGTTCGGGCGTCATTGGATCGCAAGGCAGCGCCGGAGCACATTCCCGACTAATTGCGACAGAGGTGCGACATTCTATGACTGTTGAAACCAGACCAAGACGCGTTGCAGAGGCCCCGGAGCGGCCGGGCAGAGTCGAATCTGTCGAGCCGGGAACGCTCGGCGAGGAGATCGGCCTGCAACAGGGCGACCAGATCCACACAGTCAATGGTGCCGATCTTGTGGACGCGCTTGAATTCCAGTACCTCGCAGATAGCGAGGAGGTGACGATCGTCGTCGAGCGCGGAAACGAGATGCTCGAGTATGAGATAGAGCGTGAGACCTGGGAGCCATGGGGCATCACGTTCGCAGATCCAACGTTCGACGGAATTCATCTGTGCGAAAATGCCTGTCCGTTCTGCTTTATCAAGCAGTTGCCAAAGGGCATGCGCAAGAGCCTGTATGTCATGGACGACGATTACCGATACTCCATGATGTACGGAAATTTTGTCACGCTTACGAACCTGACTGAAGCGGACTGGCAGCGAATTGAGCAACAGCGAATCAGTCCAATTAATGTGTCCGTGCATGCAACCGATCCAGATCTCCGGATTTCACTGGTCGGCAACCCCAAAGCTGGCGCGATTATGGAACATTTGGCCAGACTTGAGCGAGCGGGCATTGAATACAACACGCAGGTCGTTCTCTGTCCTGGTGTCAACGATGGCGAACAGCTCGATCGCACAATCCGCGATCTGCTGGGCTCCGGGCCGAATCTGCGATCAATCGCGATCGTGCCGGTAGGGCTCTCTCAGCACGGTATCGAGCGGCAAAGCAAGCGGGTACGGCTGTCACGGACGTGCATGCGAAGCCTGCCCAACGCAAACCAGGCGATCCTGGAAATGCGCCGGCACACGCAGGAAGAGGGGCTCGAAGTTATTCGTCAGGTAGGAGAGTGGCAGCGACAACTCCGTGAGGAGCGTGGCCGCTCGTTCGTCTACCTCGGCGACGAGTTCTATTTGATGACTGGTGCGCAACTCCCTCCTTCTCGCGAATACGATGGGTTTCCGCAGGTCGAGGACGGCATCGGCATAACCCGCCTCTTCCTGGATGACGTCGAGCGTGTGTTTCGGAAACGACGACGTCGCGATGTTACCGGAATGGGCGGCACCATCGTTTGCGGAACGCTTATTGAAGACACGATGCGGCAAACGATTGAGCGGGTGAACGCAAAGATGGGAACGACGTTGCGGGTCGTTTCAGCGGAGAACACTCTCTTTGGTCCGCAAATCAACGTATCCGGCTTGCTAACGGGAGGGATCGTTCGTGACGCAGTTGGGTCGGAGTTGAGTCGGGAGCCCGTCTTTATCTCGGACACGATGGTCTCACGTCGCACCAACACGTTCCTCGATGACATGAGCGTCGATGAACTCTCGGAGGCGCTTGACCGCCCGGTGATACCGGCAGAGAATATCAGCGATGTTCTCGAAGCGCTCGAGCAGCCAGTCGCCGCGATTGCATAAGACCATGAGCAGCGAAATTGCGTTGACTGCGACACTCGAAGGGGTGTCGTTTCGCGTTCGGGTTACTCCGCGTGGAGGCCGTACCGCGCTCGGGGAGGTAAAGGAAGGCGCTCTCGGCGTCAGGTTGAAAGCTCCCCCGGTCGACGGCGCGGCAAACAGAGAGTTGTGTGCGTTCCTTTCGAAACTGCTCAATCGCCCAAGGCGCGATATTGAAATCATCAGGGGCTCCCGTGGGCGGGACAAAACAGTTCTGGTAACCGGGGGTAACGCTCGCGAAGTTGCGGCAGCCTTCCAGTCTGTTCTCGAATGACGCGACAGTTCTATTGCCTGCGAACGAGGCGCGAAGTTACCAGCCCCAGGAGCCCCAGTATCATAACTATCAACACAGCTGATAGCGGCGATAGTCCGGCAGACCGCGGTTCGTAGGAGCCGGCTTGTGGATCTGGTTCGTGCTCCCGGTGTACCCGGAACCAGAGAATGGGTACGTCTCTCATTGCGCGGAGGATTACGCGCAGCGAACCTCCCGACTGCTGTCCGGCAGTGCGCGGATAATGGTGAACGCCGACTTGCGTGAGGCTACCTCCAGCCCGGGCCCAGCGCGCCATGAGCTCCGTACTGATCATTGCCCCATCCGACTGAAGGTCGAGTGACCTGAGCAAATCCCCGCGCATGAGTTTAAAGGCGCAATCGATATCCTTGAGCTGAACGCCGAACAGCACTTTCATCGCCAACCGAAATGTCTTGCCAAACAGCGTTCGATGGACAGGATCGTTGCGCTGCTTCCGGAAACCGGCCACCATGTCGTACTGACTTGTGAATGGGGCGAGATAGACGAGGTCGGCAATGTCGAACTGGCGATCGGAATCCATGATCATCACCCAGTCGCCGGTCGAGGCAGTGAATCCCGATCTCAATGCTGCACCGTACCCCTGATTGATTTCATGGTGTACCAGGCGGACGCGACTATCCCGGCCAGCGTATTGAGCGATGATTGCCGCTGTATTGTCGGAACTGCCATCGTTGACTGCGATGATCTCAAACGACTGCGCCAGGCGCGGCAATACCTGGTGCGCTCGCTCGATCACCTGACCGATGTTTTCGTCCTCGTTGTGCGCGGGAAGAACTAGCGAGAGCTTTCCTTCGATCATCGTAGCTCCAGAACATCCGTTCATGTGACGGCATAAACAAAACGGGG
>JBBDTL010000114.1:0-6762 GCA_040904465.1 Thermomicrobiaceae bacterium
GGATTTCGCCCGGGAGCGGCAACGGGCCATCCCGTAGCCCAGGGATTGATCCCCCGGTTGAGCGGTGAACCACCACGCTACCAATTGTGGTTCGGTAGCCCAGGGATTGAATCCCTGGTTGAACGGTGAACCACCATGCTACCGGTCTTTCGTTCACGCTTCTTCGGTCTCGGTCTCGGTCTCGATCCGCGGGAAAATCGGACTTGCCTTCTCGACGCTCTCTCCGCGCGGTCCGGCGCCCCACGCCAGTGAATCGCACCAGCCGGAATCACATAGCTCGAATCCGAGCTGCTGTGCCATTCGTCCGGCGGCTCCCGGGAGAAACGGCCGGATGCCGTGGCAGGTGACTCTCAGCGTCTCGATCAGGTGACCGAGCGTTTCGTCAAGTTTTTGCGTCGCGGATTCATCACCGTTGCGCTCCTCTTTGGCAACTGCCCAGGGCGCCATCTCTTCAACGTAGCGATTGGCACGCACGACGAGTTCGTTGATGGCGGCGAGGGCGGCCTGGGGATCGTAGTCCTGCCCCATCGCCTTGTGGAGTCGATCAGGTAGCGCTTCAGCCGCTTCTCTGAGCTCCTTGCTCTGGTCGAGTGTTGTTTCAGCCGCGGGAATCGTCCCCTTTCGGTAGCGTCCGACCATGCTCACCGACCGGTTGAGGAGATTTCCCAGGTCGTTGGCCAGGTCGGCGTTGTATCGACGCTCTAGCTTGTCGTTGGTGTAATCGGCATCGAGCGTCGGGGGGACTTCCCGCAGCAACCAGTAGCGAACGGCGTCCGCTCCGTAGGCATCACAAAGTTCCACCGGGTCGACCGTGTTGCCCAGAGATTTGCTGATTTTTCCGCCGGCAATGGTCAGATAGCCATGGACGAAGACCGTGGTCGGCAACGATTCGCCGGCCGAGAGAAGCATCGCCGGCCAGTAGATCGCATGGAATCGGAGGATTCCCTTGCCGATGCAGTGGACCCGGTCCGGGCTGTTCGTCCAGTACCGATCATAGAGATCAGTGTCCTGTCCGTAGCCGAGTGCCGTGATGTAGTTGGCCAGCGCATCGACCCAGACGTACATCACCTGATCGTCGTCATCAGGGACTGGAACGCCCCAGCCTCGGGCTCGTTCTCGCGATCGGGAGACACTCAGATCGTCGAGCCCCCGAGCCACGAATGAGCGGACTTCATTGCGACGGGATTCCGGAATGATCCGCATCCTCCCGGAGTCGATAAATTCGAGCAAATCGTCCTGATAGCGGGAAAGCCGGAAGAAGTAGTTCTCTTCTTCAATGAGGTCTGGTCGAACACCGTGCTCCGGACACAGCCCGTCAACTAGCTCGTCCTCGGCATAGAACTGCTCGCAGCCGACGCAATAGAGTCCCTGATAGCTCTTCTTGTAGAGATCATCATTCGCTTCAAGTTTTTTCCAGAAATGTTCGGCGCCGGAAAAATGTCTGGTGTCGACCGCGGTCCGAATGAAGTCGTCGTTTTCGACGTGGAGCAGATCAAGCAGATCGATGAACCCCTGTGCGTTCCGGCTAACGAGCTCGAGTGTCGTGATGCCTTCGCGCTCGGCAGCCTGAACATTCTTGAGTGAGTTTTCGTCGGTTCCAGTCAGAAAGCGAGTGTCGTGGTCAAGCAATCGATGGTAGCGAGCGAAAACGTCAGTCTGCACCATCTCCAGCGCGTGCCCGATGTGAGGCGGAGCGTTCACATACGGGATTGATGTTGTGATGTAGTACTGATCTCTGACTTCACTCGACACAGTTGCAACCTTACTCAGCGAGACTCGCCTGTATTGTCCGATTTCAGCGCAATTTCAGGCGAAAGGATACCACGGAGCCTGCCGGTGTTGAGTTGATTCGTGAGCCTTGATTCTGGTACGGGCCCAGGCGTTGTCGAGCAGGGATGTGCAACCAGGCGCCGGCTGATTCGTCTACCTGATAGACACGACGGGAACGGACGAAGATGGAGCGAAATGCGGACGAACCGACGAAGTTTCCGCCGGCGTTTTGACTGACTTCCGGCAGGTGTGATCCAGCATCAGGACTATTTCTCTACGTCAATGTAGAGAATCACCGACAAATTCCGCTGGACAAATCGCGCCACAGGGTTGACAATAGAGACACGAAGCACCGTCCGGGCTGTTCACTATCAGGTATGTCACAGCGACAGCCCGCCACACTTGCACACTAGCTCATCTCCTCCTCACGTGCGGGGCAGCCGTTGCAGAGCGGCTGTCTCGTGCGTTTTAAGGCGGTATTTACCACATTTCATCGCCCGAGACGTTACAATTGGGCCAGGAACCGCGACCTGCGGGGGACGGCTGCCTGCGGATGGCCCAATGTGAACTTCATTAAGCGACGCGCGCGGTAAAATTGCCCGCCGAAGGGGTTTCATACCTTGATGAACAATCGCGACGACCAATCGAATCGTCAGAAGAAGCCCAGTGGGCAGGACGGCGAGCAAAAGCAGCGACCGAGTTTCCCCATCTGGATCCTCTGGGCATTGCTTATCTCGCTCTTTGCGTATAGTGCGTATGCCTATTTCTGGCCCTCAGGCGACCCGACGATTTCAATCTCCTACTCTGAGCTTCGTGAACAGATTGAAGCCGGGAACGTCAGCGCGATCACCGTTGAAGGTGAGAACGTCTCGGGCGAGTTCGCCAGCGAGATGTTCGAATATGACGGTGAAGTCTTTGGCGCGGACGAAGCCTTGCCATCCGGTGCGGAGTCCGAAGAGGTAACCGAGAGCGCTAACTTCGATTCGGCGGTCCCGGCGAACACACAGCCGGAGCTTACCGCACTCGCCAACGAGAACAACGTGACTCTCACGGCCGAGCCCCCATCTGACGGGATCTTTGGCTCGTTGCTCTTCCTGGCGATTCCGCTACTGCTGTTTATCGTAATCCTCTTCTTCATCGGGCGGAGTATGTCCCGCGGTCAGCAGAACGTATTCAGCTTTGGAAAATCCAAGGCAAAGCAGTATGACCCGGAACGTCCCAAGTTGACGTTTGCGGATGTAGCCGGTGAAGAAGAATCCAAGGCCGAGCTCGAGGAGCTGGTCCAGTACCTGAAGGATCCGGCCAAGTTCCACGCCATCGGCGCGCGATTGCCGCGGGGTATCCTGCTGGTCGGCCCGCCAGGCACTGGGAAGACGCTACTCGCCAAGGCCGTAGCCGGCGAAGCGGGTGTTCCGTTCTTCAGCGTTAGCGCCTCTGAATTCGTCGAAATGTTTGTCGGTGTCGGCGCGAGCCGGGTTCGAGACCTGTTTGAGAAAGCAAAGACGAATTCCCCTGCCATCATCTTCGTTGACGAGCTCGACGCAGTCGGGCGCCAGCGGTTCGCTGGTGTCGGTGGCGGGAACGATGAGCGAGAGCAAACGCTGAATCAGTTGCTCGTCGAGATGGATGGGTTCGACCCGCACGAAGACGTGATCGTTGTTGCGGCCACGAACCGGCCGGACGTACTTGACCCGGCGCTGTTGCGCCCTGGCCGGTTTGACCGACAGGTGACTGTCGGGCTGCCCGACAAGCGGGGCCGCGAAGCGATTCTGAAGATTCATACCCGTGGCATTCCTGTCGATCAGGATCTGGATCTCGGGTTGATCGCCTCGGCGACCCCGGGATTCGCCGGCGCGGATCTGGCTAACCTGGTGAACGAATCGGCGCTTATGGCCGCCCGGCGCGACAAGAAGATCGTGCAGAAGGACGATTTCGATCTGGCGCTGGACAAGATTATTCTGGGCACAGAGCGATCAATGGTGATGAGCGACCACGAGAAGAAGGTCGTTGCATACCACGAAGGCGGGCATGCCATCGCGGCACACTTTTCCCCCGGCGCGGACCCGCTACGCAAGGTGACGATCGTCCCGCGTGGCCGGGCACTGGGTGTAACCATTCAGGCGCCGGAGGAAGATCGCTTCAACTACTCGCGCAGCTACCTGCGTGACCGGCTGGTGGTGATCATGGGTGGACGCGCCGCCGAGCGAATGGTCTTCAATGAGATCACCACCGGAGCACAGAACGATCTCAAGGAAGCGACACTCCTGGCTCGACGAATGGTCGGGCTGTGGGGCATGAGTGACGAGATCGGGCCGATTTTCCTTGGAATGGGAGAGCAGCATGTCTTTCTTGGCCGGGAAATGGGCCAGGAGCGCGAGGTCGGAGAGAAGACCGTAGACCGGGCTGATGAAGCAGTCCAGCGCATCCTGTATGAGGCGATGGACCGGGCAGAATCGCTCCTTCGCGAGAACCGGGACAAGCTCGATCTTCTGGCGGATAAACTTATCGAGGATGAGACCGTTGACCGAGACGGGCTGTTTGAACTTCTTGGCCCGCACGCGATTGCCGCCGGGGAATCCTCAGCGGTCGCCGATATGACGCGCAGTGACGAAGCCGTAGAGGGAACCCACTAACGCAGCTATCGATCCGCGTTTCGGTTCGCGATTGCCGGCATTTTCTGCGTGGTATCATTCCGCAGTTTGCCGGTAATTCGCTTTCACTCGCCACCTCAAGCGCATTTACCCGGATATGTGCAAACGGGGAAAAGGGGAACAGGCAGATGAGCGTCAAGAGTGATATCGCCCAGCGTATAGCCTGGGTGTTTCCGGGACAGGGAAGCCAATACGTCGGGATGGGCCAACGGGTTTACGGAGTGTCCGAAGCCGCCCGGAGAATTTTTCACCAGGCGGACGAGGTGCTCGGCTACTCGATCTCCTCTCTGTGCTTTAACGGCCCGGCGGATGAGCTCGAAGACACCATCAACGCTCAGCCGGCGATTTTCACGGTCAGTGTCGCGTATCTGGAAGCAATTCGGGAGCGAACCGGAGAAGTTGGCAGGTCAATCGCTCCGGTGTATGTTGCCGGTCACAGCCTTGGTGAGTTCACCGCGCTGGTGGCTGCCGGCGTGCTCGATTTCCGGGATGCATTGATTTTGGTGCGCGAGCGCGGACGCTTGATGAAGCAGAGCGGTGAAGAGCGTCCCGGGGGGATGGCGGCAGTCATTGGCCTGGACCGAGAGCCGCTCGAAGAGGTCTGTGCCGAAGCTGGCGAAGTCGGAATCGTCGTCGTTGCAAATGACAATTGTCCGGGTCAGTCAGTGATCTCCGGGGAGATTCAGGCGCTGGAACGCGCGATGCAACTCGCCGAAGAACGAGGAGCGCGGCGGACGATACGGTTGGGAATCTCGATTGCCTCGCACTCGCCATTGATGGAGCGGGCAGCACAGCAGTTGAATGATCTGGTTGCAAAGATGCCGCTCAGGGACCCACAGATTCCCATTGTTGCCAACATCACCGGACAACTGCTGACCACGGTCGATGATGTCCGGCACGAGATTTCGCAGCATGTTCTGATGCCCGTTCAATGGTCGAACTCGGTAAAAGAGATGGTCAACGGGGGAGTCACCACGTTTCTTGAGGTTGGCCCCGGGCAGGTGCTCAGTGGGCTGATTCGCCGGATCCGCCGGGATGTGCAGACAGTGAGCGCCAAGGACTACGGGGTATATGGCCAGGAATAGTTATCGCCCGGCCAGGGAGGTTGGATCGTGCATCGAGTTGTTGTAACAGGATTGGGCGCAATCACGCCGATTGGCAATACCTATCCTGAGTTCTGGGAGAATCTTGTCAACGGCGTGAACGGAGTGACGCGGATTACCGCGTTCGATCCCAGTCCGCTCGAGGTACAGATTGCCGCCGAGGTCAAGGGGTTCGATCCGAAGGAACATATGGATTTCAAGGCAGCACGGCGTATGGATCGATTCTCCCAATTCGCTGTTGCAGCGGCGGGTGAAGCGATCAATGACGCGGGCCTTGAGATCACTGAAGAGAACAGTGAGAACATCGGGGTGATGGTGAACACCGGAGGCGGGGGGATTCCGACGCTTACCCGCGAAGTGTTGAACTATCATCAGAAGAGCCCCAGCCGGGTCAGCCCGTTTTTCATTCCGATGTTTGCTGCGAACATGGCAGCTTGTCAGGTGTCGATACGCTTCGGTATCCACGGACCGGTTCAGGCAGCCGTTGCTGCCTGCGCCGCTGGGAACCAGGCGTTCGTCGACGCGTTGCGGATGCTCCAGCTCGGCGAGATCGACGTGATGATCAGCGGCGGGACCGAGGCAGCGATGGACCCGGTTTCGATCGCGGCCTTTGGCAATATGGGCGCGCTCTCTAAACGCAACGATGATCCGGAGCACGCCAGCCGGCCGTTTGATCGCGATCGCGATGGGTTTGTTTTTGGTGAAGGCGCGGGAGTCCTCATCCTCGAGACTGAAGAGCATGCAAAGGCACGCGGAGCACAGGTCTACTGCGAGCTCGTTGGCGGTGGCGTAACCGGTGATGCCTTCCACATCAGCGCACCGTTGCCGGGTGGTTCGGGCGCCGCACGAGCGATGTCGATGGCCCTGAAATCATCCAAGCTCGCGCCCGAAGACATGGACTACATCTCCGCTCACGGGACGAGCACACCGCTCAATGATGTCTCAGAGACTGAGGCGATCAAAACGGTGTTCAAAGATCACGCCTACAAGATGCCGGTGAGCTCGCCCAAGAGCATGATCGGTCACCTTGTCGGCGCGGCTGGCGCTGTCGGTGGAGTCGTTGCGGTCATGGCGATCAAGAAGAACGTCGTTCCGCCCACGATCAATCATTTCGAGCCGGACCCTGAATGCGATCTCGACTACGTCCCGCAAACCGCCCGCGAGGTGAAGGTCAACACGTCGATGGCAAACGCGTTCGGATTCGGTGGACAGAACGTCGCGGCGGTGTACAAGCGGTA
>JBBDTL010000115.1:0-6743 GCA_040904465.1 Thermomicrobiaceae bacterium
TGTCAACCAGTCGTGCTTGCGCAAAAGTTGTCCATTTGTGAAAGCAACGGGGGTTTGGCTGAGCAAGTCGCCATCTCACGGACCCGGTATTGCGACAATCAGGACGAATGGGGGACCTCAGTTACCGGCATGTTCAGCGCGCGCAGGCATCAATTCCGTGCTTCGATCCGCATGGGGAGTCCGCGCTGTGTGAGAAATGTCTTGGCCTCGGTAATCGTGTATTCGCCGTAGTGGAAGATCGACGCCGCCAGAACAGCGTGCGCCTGACCCCGGTCAAAGGCGTCATAGAGGTGTTCAAGATTACCAGCGCCACCCGAAGCAATAACCGGAACCTCGACCCGATCGACCATCGCTGAGGTTAGCTCGATGTCGTAGCCATCCTTCATCCCGTCTGCATCCATGGAGGTCAGCAGGATCTCTCCGGCACCCAGGCGGGTGCCCTCTGCTGCCCACTCCAGTGCATCCATCCCGGTCCCACGGCGGCCTCCGTGAGTAAATACTTCCCAGCCACCATCATCTCTTCGGCGGGCATCAATCGCCAACACAATACACTGGTTTCCGAACCGCTCGGCGCACTCACGAAGCAGCTCGGGACGTGCGACTGCGGCACTATTGAGGCTGACCTTGTCCGCTCCCGCCCGTAGCATCATATAGGCGTCTTCCGGGCTCCTGACTCCTCCGCCTACGGTCAAAGGTATAAAGACTTGCCTGGCCGTTTCCCTGACCACGTCGATCATCGTCGCACGATCGTCACTGCTCGCAGTTATGTCAAGAAATACCAGTTCGTCGGCACCCGCCTCGTCATAGCGCGCGGCGAGCTCGACCGGATCCCCTGCATCACGTAGTTGCTGAAACTGGATTCCCTTGACAACCCGCCCGCCGGTCACATCAAGGCACGGAATAATTCGTCGCGTTAACATGCCGGGAACTACTCCTCTTCAGCGCCGGACGGTTCGTCGTCTGCGCTCATTGTCCAGCGCCGCTCGGCGTCGCGACGCGCCTCTCGCACCTGCTCCAGCTCTTCCTGAATTTGCTCCATACGTGTTCGGACCCGCTGCTCATGCAGATACCAGAGATCACGCCGCACTCTCGCGTCATCTTGCCGGAGCTCATCCAACGTCATCTCCAGCATATTGACGCGATAACTGACCTCGCGGTCCAGTTGTTCGAGGTCATCAATCCTGGCGTCGATCCGCTGGTGTCTCTGCTCGTCGCTGTCGCGCAGTCCCTGAACATCGTGGTCAAGCCGTTTGCGAACTTCCTCGATCCGTGTGGAGTTCGACTCATCGCGTTCACGGGTATGACCATCGACACGCTCGATCTCGACTGCCACCTGCTCGACATCAACCTCAACCTGGTCAATCCGGCCGATTTGCCCTTCGGCGGTCTCGCGAACGGCATCAATCTGGACTTGAATTGTTTGCCAGACCGAGCTGTAGTCGCGGAACTTCGTATCGTAGGCGAGAATCTCCTGATGAAGCTCCTTGAGGCGGCGTTTGGACTCATGATCGACGATCTTGACGCTGTCATTGGTCTGGTGCTGTTCACGCTGGGTACGTTCGATCTCACCACGCAGCGACTCGATCTGATCGCGAAGGGCCTGAAGGTTTACGACATGACGCTCGTGGTGTGCAGAAAGATGCTCGGCTTGCGATCGCAGCTCCTCGATCCGCTTTTCGACGTCGGTGTCTTCATCGCGGAATCGCCGCACGGCTTCGATCAACTCACTTACGTGAGCCTGCAACGTGCGAATCGGCCGAGTGGAATCATCAATCCGTGTAGACAGTTCACCAAGCTGCTCACGAACGCGCGCCTCTTCGAGTTGTCTGGCCTGCGCCGCCTGAGACACCTCGTGCTGATGCTGCTCAAGAGCAAGCCGATCCTGCGCCGCGGCGCTCTGGCTCGCCTTGAGTTGATCTTCCAGCCGGGCGCACCGGGTACTGAGCTCTCGAACTACCTGGCGGAGCTCATCTACCTGCTGCTGCAGCCCGAGTTGTTGTGAATCTTCCCTCCGGCGCTGATCTTCATCCCGCACGAAATTCACATACCCGTTTCTCGCGCTCATCAAGCGCCACCCGTTTCGACCGATTCCTGTCCGAGCTGCCACCGGTCGCCAGACTTAATCTCTATCGTACCATCGTAGAGTGCGCGTCCCACGATAGCCGCTTCGACATTGCGAATGCGTGAAAGATGCCAGAGATCATCCCAGCGGGCGACTCCTCCCGAGGCGATAATTGCCGGTCCGATCGCCGCGACACGCGCAGTTTCGTCGAAGTTCGGGGAATTCAAGGTGCCGTCACGATCTATATCGGTATAGATCACCCGCTCAATGCCGTTGTTGAGCGCATCCTCGATGATCTCAATCGCGGGGATTCCCGACATCTGTTCCCAGCCACGCAGCGCGACATAGCCGTTTCTCGCGTCAACACCAAGCACGACCCGTTCAGACCCGAACGCGTCAACCGACTCACGCATCAGCTCTGGATTCTCGATCGCGGCGGTCCCCAGGATGACCCGATCGACGCCGGCTTCGACGGCCGCGCGGACATGGTCTATCTGACGCAACCCGCCACCAAGCTGAACCGGCACGCCCAGCTGACATATCTTGCTGACGATCTCGAGTTGAACCGGTTCACCCGCGCGAGCGCCATCAAGGTCAACGATATGCAGGCGGCGAGCCCCGGAGTTCTGCCACCGGCGGGCGACTTCGGTTGGATCGTCCGAGTATGACGTCTCTTTGTCGAAATCACCCTGGAAGAGCCTGACACATCGGCCCTCGCGCAAATCAATCGCTGGAATGATGAGCATCAGCAGTCACCGTCCGTACTTCAAGGCCATCAGTCACGATAGCGACAAAATTCTCCAGCAGCCGCAGTCCCCAGTAGCCGCTCTTTTCCGGGTGAAACTGCGTTCCCATCAAATTGCCTCGACACACGGCTGAGACGAATGGCTTCCCGTAGTCAGTCATACCGCCGGCCCACTGAGGATCATCCGGGTCCACGTAATAGGAGTGCACGAAGTAGAAATCAGTTCCGTCAGGGATACCGTTGAACAGCGGGTGCACGCCTTGCTGGACAACCTGGTTCCAGCCCATGTGGGGGATTGGCAGTCCGGGCGGCAGGCGCCGAACAGAGCCGGGTATCACGTCCAGACAGGGGTGCTCACCACCCTCCAGGCTCTTGCTCAACAGCACCTGCATACCCATGCAGATACCAAGGTATGGGGTATCACGGCTGATAACATCCCGAATCACGTCGGTGAGTTCCAGAGATTCAAGATGATTCATGGTATCCGCGGCTGCACCCACACCCGGAACGATGACGCCATCAGCCGAATGGATCTCATGCGGATCATGCGTGACCGTGACTGTTGCACCGATCCGGTCGAGCGCGTTGGCAACGCTCGCCAGATTCCCCGCTCCATAATCCACAACGGCGATCATCTCGTGCCCCTCTCTCTCGGAGCTGTCCGGTCCAGTGCGTGCAAGACTGCCACAACACTTTCACTCAGTGCTCGAAGATTGTACCCGCCCTCAAGCATCAGGACGAGTTGCCCTTCTGTCAACTCATGCGCCCAGGCAAGAGCGCGATCGGCCATCTGGCCGAATCCACCTTCAGAAACCAGCATATTCGCAAGCGGATCATCGCGATGCGCATCGAATCCGGCTGAGATCATCAAGAGCTCCGGCTGGAAGTTCCGAATGGCCGGAGCGACGATCTCGTCCATCACTGAAATGTAGTCGTTATCCGTAGAACCCGCGGGAAGGGGCACATTAACCGTCAAACCAGTCCCTGGACCTGAGCCTGTTTCCGTGTCCAGTCCGCTTCCGGGAAACAACGGCCACTGATGCACGGAACAGAACAACACCTGGTCTGACTCGTAGAAAATATCCTGGGTCCCATTTCCGTGATGGACGTCCCAGTCCACAATCGCAACACGATTCACATTGTGATGCTGGATCGCATGCAGCGCCGCGATCGCGATATTGTTGAATAGACAGAATCCAAGTTGCCTGTGCCGTTCGGCGTGATGTCCAGGTGGTCGGGCCATGCTGAACGCACGTTTGTGCTCACCTGCGAGCACAAGATCAACGGCACGAATTCCCGCGCCCACCGAAGCCAGTGCTGCTTCCCACGATCCACTGGCTACAAGTGTGTCGCCGTCGATAAACCCTCCACCGCTCTCCGAAAGTTCACGAACCCGGTCAATCAACGATTGATCGTGGGCGAGAAGCGGCACATCAGCATCCACCGGATCCGACAGGTACATCGGACGATCTGTTAGTAAACCCTCATCAGACAACCGTTCTCTGACAGCGGTCAGCCTTTGCTGGTTTTCCGGGTGTGAGCCTGTGTCGTGTCCGGCTGAATAATCGGAGAAGACCAGCGCAGTCACGTCCTGCATGCTCATATGTCCTCTCCTGACCCATATCCGTCGCGACGTTAATTTTACCGGATCGCCATCAAGGTGACGGTGCTCATAACACCATCGATCCTTTGCAGACGATCCATCACTATCCGGCCGATATCCCGGGCGGACTGCGACTCGACCACCGCAACGATATCGAACGTGCCAGCGACAATATTCACTTCGCGCACATCCGCCATCTCGCCCAGCACCTTGTAGACATCGTCGCCTCGCCCGATCTCCGTCGTGATCAATACATACGCTTTGGTCATCTGGCTCCTGCCCTTCCAGCCTGGCGCTGAAGTCCGTCCAGCAATTCATCGTGAATGAGCCCGTTGCTGGCGACGATATTCGGCCCCTGTATCGTGAACTCCTGCCCCTGATAATCAGTCACCATTCCACCAGCCTCAAGCACAACAAGTGAACCCGCTGCGGAGTCCCACGGCTTCAGTCCGGCTTCCCAGAATCCGTCGTACCGACCTGCCGCAACGTAGCAGAGGTCGAGCGCTGCCGCACCGACTCTCCGTACGGCCCTCGTCAAGTGGGTGAAGTAGGTGAACATCTCCAGATTCTCACTGCGCTTGTTGACATCATACGGAAACCCGGTAGACAGCATAGCCTGCAGGAAGACATCGATGCGGGAGACCGCCAGTCGCTTACCGTTGACTGTCGCGCCACGCCCGCGCTCCGCGATGAACAGTTCATCGAGCATGGGATCGTAGATGACGCCCAGAACAACGCGGTCATCCCGCTCCAGCGCGATTGATACCGCGAAGTGCGGATTGGCGGTCGCGAAATTCGTCGTCCCATCCAGCGGATCAACGACCCAACGGGAACTGGAACCGTTCGTTGCGGCTTGTGCTCCTGACTCCTCCGCCAGAATGCCAAAGTCGGGAAATGCCCCCCACAGGCTATTGAGCACCGCCTCTTCGGCCGCATGATCCGCAGCCGTTACGATATCGATTTCACCCTTGTAGTCGACTCCGTCAAGGGTGCCAAGATGTCCACGAATTACCCGCCCCGCCTCCAGAGCGGCTTCAATTGCGATCGAACGGGTCGTGTGCACGGTCTCTCCTGTCGTTCAACAGCGGGCAAACTCGCATTGTATACAAGTTATCAGGCTAGCGACGTCTCAGTAACAAGGGGCAACTGCGGCGAGATATCCAGATCCAGCGAGGCGGTAATTCCCCGCTGATACAGATAGAAACCTGCCCCGGCGATCATCGCACCATTATCGGTACAGAGGATGGGAGCGGGATAGCGGAGCGGAACGCTCAACGCCGATTCCAGTCGCCGCCGAAGCATCGCATTGCTTGCCACGCCGCCCGCAAGAATTACCATTGATGCCCGATACTCTTCAGCCGCTCGTGCGGTCTTCTGCACCAGTACGTCCACGATGGCGTCCTGGAAATCCGCCGCAATGTCAGCAGCCGGCATGTTTGGAGCGTAGTCGGGCGGCTCATGCACCGGGAATGGCTCGGTCGAAACGACTCTTCGCGGACGAGTCGGCTCCCGTTTGTACTTATCCACCTCGCGCAGCAGTGCGGTCTTGAGTCCGCTAAAGCTGAAGTCGTAGGTATCTCGCAACCAGGCGCGGGGAAACGTGTGATGCCCCATCTTCCCTTCGGCCGCAGCCCGTTGAATCGCCGGTCCACCGGGGAAACCGAGCCGGAGGATTCGGGCGCTCTTGTCGAAGGCCTCTCCGGCTGCGTCGTCGATAGTTTTGCCGAGCACAGTGTAGTAGCCGTGATCGCGAATCAGAACGAGCTCAGTGTGACCGCCTGACACGATCAGGCAGACGCACGGAAATCGAGGCGGCTGGAATGTGACGTCGGACTGATCACTGGTCAGCCAGTTTGAATAAATATGCCCCTCGAGATGATTGACCGGAATGAGCGGAACGTCCCACGCCAGTGCGAGCGACTTGGCGGTATTCATGCCCACCAGGAGCGAGCCAGCCAGGCCCGGACCTTCGGTCACCGCGATCGCGTCTATATCGCCTGGCGACATCCCGGCGTCCTGCAGTGCGACGTCGATGGCGGGAATGATTGCGGTTAGATGTCGTCGTGAGGCAAGCTCGGGTACCACTCCGCCGTAGCGCTCATGCAGATCTTCCTGAGAACGGATGACATTGGCGTGAATCAGCCGGCCGTCGGAGACGATGGCTACTGACGTCTCGTCACAGGATGTCTCGATCCCGAGAATCCTCACTGTCGACTCCAGACCGTTTCAGCCCCTGTTCAATCAATCGATCGGCGAGCTGGTCTCTGAGCTGTTCCACTTGTCTAACGTAGTCCGCATTCAGCAATGACTCCGACCACATGATATCCGCATCT
>JBBDTL010000116.1:0-6726 GCA_040904465.1 Thermomicrobiaceae bacterium
GGAAGCTTAGCGCTTCCGGCGGATTTCCTGGTGCGAGATCCGCTTCGAGACCTGGCCGGGGACGGGACTCGAATATGGACTACCTGATAGCCGCGAGCAATCGCTGTACAAATCCATCGACTTCTTCCGGATTTATCCAGCGCATTACCGCGACAAGGTCGTTTTCCGGATCAATGTAGATAATGTTGGCGCCCATGCCGCGAGCAGCGAACGCTGATTCGGGCGCGCTCGGCATCTGTGCCCGGTCGGTGTTGAGCCACCACATGTAGCCATAGGATGTGAAGGTTTCCGATGGTGTCCTTGCGTCTCTGAACCACTGCTCAGAGAGAATCTGCTGACCGTTCCAGTTGCCTCGCCGGAGATTCAGCAGACCGAATCTCAGATGATCGCGTGTGTGGCTCCAGAACCCTCCACCCCAGTGAGAACCACCACTGACGACCTGCATTCGCAAGCCGTCAAGCTCGATCCAGGAGTTGAAATAGCCGTTCCAGCGCCAGGTCGATGAAGCCTGGATCGGATCCATCACGAACTCCTTGCAGACCTGCGCGAGCGGCCGCCGCCAGACGTGGGTAAGAGCCAGTGCCAGCAGGTTGACCCGGACATCGTTGTATTTGTAACGCGTTCCCGGAGTCTGAAGAACGCGCTCGTTCCAGAATCCTGGTTCGGTCTCAGGGCGGTCGCACCAGTCAGGCTTGCCCCAGAGCGTGCCGTCCCACTCGCTGGATTGCTGAAGGAGGTGTTTCCAGGTGATTTGACCGTTGTGCTCTCCGTCAAAACTGCCATCCACGACGTAGTCGCCGACCCGATCGTTGACATCGCGAATCAGTCCACGATCGAGCGCTAGCCCTGCCATCGTCGCGAGATAGCTTTTCGCGACGCTGTAGGTCATGTCGATCTGATGCGTATTGCCCCATTCGGCCACCAGATGACCGTGCCGGATGATGGCGCCGTTCTCCGGTCCGCGACGTTTCACCGGACCAATGTTCCCGGCGAATGGCTCGTCCGATGGCGGCTCGGCATCGGTACGTCCCGTCAGTTCGGGGAGGACTTCGCGCCCCTCTCGGACATTCGAAGTGCTTTGTTCACGGTGGAAGTTGATTGCTTCCTGAATGCCATCGCTACTCATTCCGACGTCTTCAGGTCTGACGGATTGCCAGTCATTGCTGCCGGGGACGTAGTCGCTTGAAAGCCTTGTCGTCACTTGATGTCCCTCCATAGGCGTGCCATCGGGAATCGATCGCTGGTTGCGCTCAACCTTCCGGGTTCCAATCGAAATCCTTCTCAAGTGGATACATCGGCCGGCGAAGATTCTTGTACTCGAATTGCTCAGCGAGTTTCGGACTGCTGATGCCGGGCGCATCGATCTCGATGACCTTTGTCGCGATCGGCTCGAATGCGGCTCGGAAATGTGCTGCGCTTTTGAGCACCAGAATGCGACGTTCGGTAGGCTCGATGCCGAAGGATCGGAAATAGTTGTGATCGTTTGGATGACCGCGTAGTTCCGAGAGTTGAAGCTCGATGCCGTTCCGTCCATTGATCTCCAGAACAACGGTTTTACCGCGGCCAGCGATTGTTCCGGCGCCCATCGGCCCAGCCATCGGGAAGCTGCCTTCGTGGATGAGCCGGACCTTACCCGTGACTTCAACCGGCGGTCCGTGCAGGCCGTCATGTTTCCCGCCAACGTTCAGCGTGACGGTGCTGCCAACACCGGCCTCAATGCAGGCTGCCACCGCTTCCTTATCCATAATTTGCGCAACCGCTGCGTTCTTCGCGTTGTTCCGGAGCAGCCCGGCGAGGATCTCTGTGCCATCCCCCGCCGTCCCGCTCGCGCCGGAGTCGGAGATGTCCGCCAGTACGTAGACGCTACCCTCGGGCGCGTTCATCGCGTCCTGAATCGCCTCGTCAATCGGGACAGGCTTGATTTCGAAGTCGTCACGGAGATTCCAGGCCATCTGGGCGAGCTCATTTGAATACCGTTTCGCCAGTCCTGGATCATTGTCTGTCACTACAATCATCGAGACACTGGTGTAGGGAACGTCCGAGAACGGAAATCCTCCCAGAACCGTCGCTGCAACGACTGCCGATTCTTTCTCCATTTCGCGGGCGCGGTCGATGACCGTTTTCAATGGAGACTGCCATGTCGTAACCATCGACTGGTTGGGGGCAATGAGTGGGACCTTTACGTGGTGCATTGTCGGAGTAATTTCACCGTTGATCGTCTGGACCAGCATCTCCATCGCCCGGGCGCCGGTCTCAGCTGTGTCGATATGTGGGTACTCTTTATAGCCGACGAACGCGGTGGCCAGCTCCATCATCTCTTCGGAGAGATTCGTGTGCAGATCGAGCGGGGCAATGATGGGCAGGTCGGGTCCCACGACTTCGCGGATTGCCCTGAGCAGAGGTCCTTCTCCGTCGTGGTCGTGCTCCAGCGCCATTGCGCCGTGGATTCCGAGGAGGACGCCATCGATCTTGCCGGCGTTCTTGATGCCCTCGGCGATCTCGCCGGCCATCGTCTCGAACGCTTCTTTGCTTACCCGGCCGCCCGGAACTGCCCGCCCGAACGTTGTCGGGATCAATTCAACTCCGTGCTTCTTCGCTTCCGCGATGATCCCGCCGTAGATGGTTCCGGTGCCTTCAAGATCGAAGATTCCGTTGCCACGATGAATCGCGCTCGATCCCTGCTGGAAATCCTGTAACGAAGTAGGTTCCCACTGAAAGGTGTTGGTTTCCTGAGAGATTCCTCCGGTAGCTATTCGGAGCGCCATTGATCCTCCTTCATGTCAGTCTGGTTCATTCAGCCAATCCCAGTATCGCCCTGCTCTGAACACGTGGCAAATCATTCCCCGGTGACGAACGCCTTGAGCAGATTGGTGGTCGCGTCCAGATCCGCCTCATCAACCATTTCGAACGGGGAGTGGGTATACCGGGTTGGTGGACAGAGCAGGATCGCCGGGATACCGTGTCGAATGAACTGAGCACCGTCGCTGCCGAACCGTTCAAAAATCGCATGCTGAATCGGGATGCCGTTGGACTCTGCTGTTGAAACGACTTCCCAGAGGAGCTCCCGGTTGTAATGGGTCGATGAATCCTTGTGGACAATGATCGGCCCCTTACCCAGACCGGTTGGCATGGTCTGAGCTGACACCGACGGAATGTCGCCGACCAGGCCGACGTCAAGCGCAATCGCGACATCAGGCTTGAGATCCTGAAAGAGGGCATTGGCGCCGATAAGGCCGTTCTCTTCCTGAACGGTTACGGCAAAATACAGTGAGCAGTTTAGATTTTCTGCGATATTGCCCTCGAGTAAAGCTGTCATTAGCGCAATCAGCATGCGATCATCGATCGCTTTGCCGTAGATGCGGCTGCGAAGTTGGCGTAGCGGAGGATTCCAGATGACGCGTGCACCCGGGTGCACGCCGGCGGCTTCGGCGGCGTCTCGCGAATCTACGCCAATGTCTACCCAGAAGTCGTGGTAGGTCATCCCCTTCTTCGTGCGCTGTTCCTCAGTGAGAACATGCCCGGTGGCAGTGGCGATCAATCCGTCGATGGGCCCTTTGCAGCCGAGGACCAGGGCGGGCTGACCGACCGGAAATCGCTTGGCTGGGTCGTCCATCGTCTGTGCGGTGGAGATGTGAAGAAAGCCGTTTTGGTCGATACTTCTGACAATAAAACCGATTTCATCGGCGTGCGCCTGGATAAGTACCTTGCGCCCAGTTCCACCGACTTTGGCATAGAGATTCCCGGTAGGCGAGCGCTCGATCCATTCACATCTCGAAGACCAGCGCTTCTGACACCAGTCCATGACGTCCTGTTCCTGCCCGGTAGGCCCGGGTATCGAGGTGAGTTCGTCCAGTAGTTCGTACCATGACATCTTTCTGACCCATACCTGTTCATTTAATAAACATATTGATCAATATGATCAACATGTATCATCGGTGACTGACTACACGTAGGCGACCGACTGAACGCGAACCGAATCCGCTTCGTTGAGTACATCCCTCCACACCAGCTCGTCCGGGTTTGCGCTCAGGAGCCGACCTCCGGAGCATATTGCCCAGATTGAACCATCGGGAGCCGGGACGAACACCTCGATCATGTCCGGCATCGGCGTATCTATTCCGGCTGACGCGTCCTCCCAACTGTCTCCGCCGTCCCGCGAAACTTCGATGCGTCCGTTGCGCCCGACGTCTGGCGAGGGGCCCGCAATGACGATATCGGTTCTGGTAGGCGGAATGATCACTCCCCGTGTGTAATCTCCGAAGAGTTTGGTCCAGGTCTGGCCGCTATCGGTCGAGCGCGCGAGTCCACCGCGATGCTCGGGGCCGTCCTCGTTGGGGGTGTGGTCTATCCCGGCGTAGCCGAGCGCCGCGAACAGGACGCTACCGTCATTTGGATGACCGGTTACGTAGTGGATGTCCGAATCAACGCCAACATGGCGACAGGTCCAGCTCTTGCCGCCGTCATCGCTTTCCAGTAGCCCGCCGACCTCGACTGATGCAAGGTACCGGTTGCTACCGGCAGGGGAATAGATATTTCGTACGGCGCCAGCTCTGGGCGAATACGGGAGATACCAGTTTTCGTGACCTTCGATCTCCCTGATGCCATCGAGCTCATTCCAGCTCAATCCCCGGTCGTCACTCCGGAAGATCCGCCCGGGCTCTGTGCCGGCCAGAATGTCTCCCGGTTTCAGCGGGTCATCACCAAGCCAACGAACGCAGAAAGCCCAGAACCCGTCCGGGCCTTCGTTCCAGCTTCTGCCTTCGTCATCGCTTGTGAAGAGCCCATTCTCGTAGGTACCGGCTAAAATTCTGGTCTTTCCTCCGCCGAGTTCTACCGCGTGAATTGCCGAAATGCGTTCGCTCCCTAACCCGACGTGTTCGGTGGTTCCATTCGTCAGATAGCTGACCCCTGAACTTGTGCCGAGAAACGCTGAAGTCACTCCGCTGCTCCTTTCTTTCAAATTCGTCAGTCGGATTCTCGTGATTGTTTCGGTCATCTGTCGCCAGGCCGAAATGAGCGGACCTTTAGATAGCCGTGATAATAGCGCACCATCTGTACTCTCGCCTGCTTGTCCACCGGAACATTTGCCGGTCGTCGGTGGATATGACAGACGAACACCTCCCTTGTACGGAGTATTTCAGGCGTGCCTCTTTCGTGACCCTCCAGTCTCGGGTATTGTGGCACCTACAGATACTTCCGATGATCCAGACATACAGGAGATTGTTGATGTCCATTGAAGAGCTACTGGGGGTTCGGCCTGTCATAAACGGTGCCGGCCCATTGACCCGTCTTGGGGGGATGCCGCTCGCTCCGGAGGTCGCTCAGGCGATGGCCGATGCCGGCAGTGAGAATGCGCGTATTGAAGATGTCCAGACCGCTGCTGGTCGGTACCTTGCCGAAGTCTGCGGGGCAGAGGCCGGGTACGTCACGGCAGGTGCTGCGGCCGGATTGACCGTTGGAGCTGCCGCGTGCATGGCCGGTCTCTCCCCTGCGGCGATGGATCAATTGCCGGATACTACGGGACTGCGCAGCGAGATCATCATTCAGCGAGCACATGTGACTGCCTACAGCCATGCACTCCGGGTATCGGGTGCGAAGCTCGTGGACGTCGGATACGTCGGATACCCGGGGCAAGGGATCACCTGGCCGTGGCAGGTCGAGTCAGCGATCACCGAGCGAACGGCAGCGCTCTTCTACTCAGTCGGAAACACAGGCGGCATCGTGGAGCTATCAGACCTGGTGGAGATCGGACGCAAGCACGGGATTCCGGTTATCGTGGACGCCGCTGCCGCCCTGCCGCCAAAGCACAACCTGAAGCGGTTCACAGAGCAAGGCGCCGACCTGGTGACATTCAGCGGCGGGAAAGCGATCGGCGGACCGCAGGCGTCGGGGATTCTAGTGGGGCGTAAAGACCTGATCGAATCAGTTGCCCTGCAGCATCAGGATATGGATATCTATCCGGATACCTGGACGTTCCGGAACGAATACCTTGAATCGGGCCGCCTCCCTGGGCCGCCGCACCATGGCCTGGGACGACCGATGAAGGTCGGCAAAGAGGAAATCGCCGGGCTGGTGGTTGCACTCAAGCGATTTCTTGTTGCCGATGAGTCCGCGGATCTCCGGCGCCAGCGGGAAGTGTTATTGACCATCGCGGACTATCTCAGTGCGACAGGTGCCGGCGTCACGTTGGAGGATCCGTCGGAATCAGGTCGGGCAGTCCCGATGCTGGTGATCCGACCTCGTATCTCGGGGGATCCACGGGCTGAGATCGCAACCATGGTCAACCACTTGATCGAGGGGGACCCGCCAGTGGCGGTATCCCAGGGAATGATGGATCAGGGCGCGATTGCCGTCCTTGCCAACGCGATGAAATCCGAACATGCGCAGGTTGCCGGGGCGCGAATTGCCGAGGTAATCGAGGCCCGCGAAGAGCGTTCGACGACCTGACTCGACGGTTACGTTTCGGCTCAAAGTACGACGCTGGAGCGTGAGAAATCTATTCGCGGCGCTGCGTCAGGGCTTGGTACGTTGTTGCACCTACGTGAAGCCGAGATTTCCCACGGGAGACTGCACTGAGAGAAGTCGAACTTATTCGGCATTTCAGGGGAAATGGGCAAGACGACTGGCCATCTGAGGTCACCTGGCCAGGGTGACTCGAAAGACTTTGCGACAGTCGACACACTTCACTCCAGCGATTGCGAAAATGTACAACACTCGGGCCTCAAA